>JAXDJL010000252.1:0-4017 GCA_034665685.1 Actinomycetota bacterium
CGATGGCGGGCATGGACAGGGGCTACGACTACATCGCCATGACCGATCACTCGAAGGGGCTGAAGATCGCCGGGGGCATGGATGAGGAGACGCTCGCGACGCAGATGCAGGAGATCGATCTCGTCAATTCGCAGATCGAGGCTCAGGGGCACGACTTCCGTGTTCTGCGTTCGATCGAGCTCAACTTCGACACGGCGGGGGCCGGAGACATGGATCCCGAGGCGCTTGCGGCTCTGGATGTAGTCGTCGGTTCCTTCCATTCGAAGCTGCGGTTGAAGGATGACCAGACCGCGCGGGTGCTCGGGGCGGTCCGGAACCCCGATGCACAGATCGTGGGGCATCCTCACGGCCGGATGTATGGGGTCCGACTGGGAGTGCAGGCGGACTGGGCTCGCGCGTTCGAAGAGGGGGCCGCGTACGGAAAAGCCTTCGAGATAAACGCGCAGGCGAACCGACAGGACCTGAACGTTCCGATGCTCGAACTGGCGCGCGAGACGGGAGTCAAGTTGACGATCGGGACGGACGCGCACTCGGTCGAGGAGATGGACTCGATCGATCTTTCGCTCGCCGCTGCGGTCAAAGCGCGAGTGCCCCGCGATCAGATCCTGAACTTCCTCCCGCTGGAGGAGTTCCTGGAGTGGGTCACCACCTCGCGGGCGACGGCCGCTCGTCAGTTAAGCCGTCCTACGAAAGGGTAAAGAAAGCTGATGACGAGTACCGGTAACGGCGGCGAGCCGAACGAATCGGAGAAAGAGCGACTCGACCGAGAGCTCATCGAGCTTCTCAACGAGCTGCGTGTGGCCCTGCCGGGCGTCCAAGTGCTCTTCGCTTTCCTTCTCACCGTCCCGTTCAGCCAAGGCTTCACGAAGCTGAGCCCGGGCCAGATCAAGATCTTCTTCGCCAGCTTCCTCTTTGCTGCAGCTTCTTCGGCGTTCCTGATCGCACCATCCGCCTATCACCGCATCATGTTCCGCGGCCACGACAAGAAGCAGATGCTCAAGACCTCGAACAAGCTCGCAATCGTCGGCACGCTCCTCCTGGCGACCGCCATGACGCTCGTCGTGTACCTGATCACGGACTTCCTGTTCGGGACGTTGATAGTGAGTCTCTGCACCGCAGGCAGCGCCGGACTGTTCGCGGGATTGTGGTTCGCTCTGCCGCTCGTGCGTCGCCTTCGCTCCACGGACCCGCATGTCAATGACTAGAGGACCCTTCTAAGGGCCTTTCTGCGGCAGTTCGTACGGCGTACGGTGGTTGAACAAATGGTCATCCGAACCCCGGACCAACGAGTCCGCGTATTCGTTAGTTCCACGCTCGAAGAGCTGGCGCAAGAACGACAGGCAGCTCGACAAGCGATCGAGACTCTGCGCCTATCGCCGGTTCTCTTCGAGTTGGGAGCTCGGCCTCACCCGCCGCGTCAGCTCTACAGCGCGTATCTGGAGCAGAGTCAGGTCTTCGTCGGGATCTACTGGCAACGGTATGGATGGGTAGCTCCCGATATGGACGTGTCCGGCCTCGAGGACGAGTTCCTGCAGGCGGCCGACAAGCCGAAGCTCGTGTACGTGAAGGCCCCCGCCCCCGATCGCGAGGAGCGACTCACCCACCTGCTCGACCGGATCAGAGGGGAAGGCGAGCTCTCGTACCAGCACTTCGTCGACCGAGATGAGCTGAGGTCCCTGATCGAGAACGATCTCTCGATGCTCCTCTCCGAGCAGTTCCGTCTCGCCCAACTCGAACTGGAGGAAGAGGCGCCCAAGGAGACGGGGCCGGCGAAGCTTCCTCGGAGCTCCGACGCCTTCGTGGGGCGAGAGCGCGAGCTTGCTGAGCTCGAGTCTCACGTGTCTCAAGGTCCGAACCGGCTCATCACGATCACCGGGCCTGGGGGCGTAGGCAAGACACGCCTAGCACTCGAGTTCGTCGACCGAGTTGCGGAACGCTTCCGGGACGGAGTTGCGTTCGTGCCACTGGGGGCCGTAGGGGACCCCGGTCTCGTGGCGCCGACGATGATCCAGGCGCTGAACGTGCAGGGCTCGGGAGCGGAGCCTCTCGAGCTATTGGTCGAGCACCTCCGGCCTCGCAACATGCTCATCTTGCTCGACAATTTCGAACAGGTCGTCTCGGCGTCCCCCGACGTGGCTCACCTCCTGGAATCGTGCCCCGACCTGACGGTCGTCGTCACGTCTCGCGAGATCCTGCACGTCCGGGGCGAGGTCGAATTCACCGTTCATCCTTTGGACGTTCCAGTCGATCCAGACGGATACGGCGACCTACTCGCGTACGACGCCGTCACTCTCTTCGTGGAGCGCGCTCGCGCCGTCGAGCCCAACTTCGCATTGACCTCAGAGAACGGGCCGACCATCGCCGCCATCTGCCGGCGACTCGACGGTCTCCCCTTGGCGGTGGAACTTGCTGCCGCGCGTATCCGGCTGCTCTCTCTCACCTCCATGTTGGAACGGCTCGAGCACAGCCTGAGTGTCCTGAAAGGGGGGCCGCGGGATTCCCCCGAGCGTCATCAAACCCTGCGGGCGGCGATCGAGTGGAGCGTGGAATTGCTGACCGAGGACGAGAAGAGACTCTTCACGCGTCTCGGGGTGTTCAGCGGCGGCTGGACCCTCGAGGCAGCCGAGGAGGTAGCGAACCCTGCCCTCGACCTCGATGTTCTGGACGTGATGACGTCCCTCCTCGAGAAGAGCCTCATCAAGCACGAAGAAAACTCCGGCGAGCCGCGCTTCTCGATGCTTCGGACGATCGCTGAATGTGCTGCCGAGAGGCTCGAGGGAAGCGAGGACATCGCCGCCACGCGACAGGCGCATGCCGAGTTCTACCTACTGCTCATCGCGGCGTCCCATCAAGGGCTCCGCTCCGCGAGCCAGGTGGCTTGGATGGCAAGGCTCGAGTCCGACAACGAGAACCTTCGCGTCGCGATGCGGTGGTACCTCGACAACGGTCGCGCCGACGAGGTGGCGGACGCCGGATGGACCATCTGGCTCTTCTGGTGGATCAACGCTCACCTCCAGGAAGGCCGGGATCTGATGAAGGAAGTGCTCGACGCGGGCTCCTTATCTCAACCGGCTCGCGCGAAGGCACTGGCCGCCTATGGGGTCATGGCTTTCTGGCAAACCGACTACGCGGTTGGCCTTCCGGCGTTGATGGAGGCGCTGGAGTTGATGCGCGCGAACGGCGACATGGCGGGCGTGGCTCTCTGCCAGTTACCGCTGGGCTTCGTCGACGCGTCCGCGGGGAACGGCCCGCAGGCTGAGGAGCGGTACCTCGAGAGCATCAAGTACTTCAAGGAGACTGGCGACGAGTGGGGTACCGCGATCGCTCTCAATGCCTACACGTGGATGAGCCTCGCGGCGGACATGGACATCGGGGAGGGGCCCTTCCAAGACGGAGTCGATCTGTCGAAGCGACTGGGCACGCACTTCGAGTACGGGATGGCGTTGAGGAACCTGGGCGGGTACCGAGCGCGACGCGGCGACACAGAGAGCGCGAAGGAGATCCTTGGCGAGGCGCTGCGGACACTGTGGCACGGCTCCGCTCGCGGGGGCAGCTCTTACACGGTGGACGCGATAGGGGAGCTCGCCGCCGACTCAGGGGCCGCCGGCACCGCGGCGCAGCTCTTCGGGTCTACGTTCGCCATCCGCGAAGCGATCGGCAGCGCGATCATCCCGATGTTCAGAGCCAGGTTCGAGAGCTACGTCGAGCGCGTCCGCGAAGACCTGGGCGAGGAGAGGTTCTCGAAGGAGTGGGCCGAGGGCGCAGGACTAGGGATGGACCGAACGGTCGAGCTGGCCCTCACGTGGCTGGAGGAGAGTTCGAGCCGAGTGGCACGTTTTTAGCAATCACTCGTAGAGTAGTTACTCGTGAGATATCGAGTGGACGAGCTGGCGGGTCGCTGCGGGGTCAGCGTCGACACGATCCGCTTCTATCAGACCAAGGGGCTGCTGCCCCTGCCCGAGCGGGACGGCCGGGTCGGCTGGTACGGCGACGACCACGTGGAGCGTCTCGCCCGCA
>JAXDJL010000253.1:0-3655 GCA_034665685.1 Actinomycetota bacterium
GGCTCTTCGACGCCTCCTACTACCTCACGGTGACCGAGGCCACGAAGAAGCTGGCGATGAAGCAAGAAGGGCTCACCCACCTGTTCGACCTCGAAACCTTCTCGATGTTCGAGGTCGACGCGGCCGAACAGGTGGTCGTTCCGGAGTACGAACCGGTGCGCTACGAAGGTCCCAAATGGATCGACACGAACGTTACGTGGTTCTCCTCGCCCGAGAGCCTCGACGTCCCGCTCACGCGCGGCGGACCCGATGAATGGGTGGAACGAAACTCCCTCGACGAGCCTCTTCCCCGCAAACCGCTGGAACACGGCGGAGAGTCGTTCCCCGCCGTGATGGACGACAACTCGATCTCGTTCACGACCGACGCGATCGGTGAGCCTCATTGGATAAAGACGTCCTACTTCCCGAACTGGAAGGTGGAGGGAGCGGAGGGCCCGTACCTTGCGTCGCCTTCGATGATGATGGTGATCCCGACACAATCAGAGGTGAAGCTCTACTACGCGCGCACTTGGGCCGAGTGGTCGGGCCTCTTCTTTACGCTGGCCGCCATCGGCTTGCTCGTCGTCCCGGCGGGACGCAGGCGCCTGCGCCAGATCGGCGGATCGGTGCACTATGTCGGTGATTAACGACAACGAGCCGAAGACGGATGGCCGGCGGTCGCGCCAGGCGATCATCTTTGGGACCGTCAGCGTTGTCACGACCGCCGTCGACTTCGCCTTCTTCAACCTCTTCGTGGAGCTCGGAATGTCGCTCCTGCTGGCGAACACGATCGCGTACAGCGCCGGGATCGTAGCCAGCTACCTACTGAACAAGCACTGGACGTTCGAAGGTGGGGGCCGGGACAAGATCCATCACGAGATCGGTCTCTTCGTCCTGATCAACGTCGGCGGACTGTGGGTTAACAACTTCGGGGTTCTCCTCGCGGCGCAAACCATCGACGACTCGGCCCTCGTCCTGAACCTTGCAAAACTCGCCGCAGGCGCCGCGACCTGGGTCTTCAAGTACGTGACGTTCAAGAGATGGGTCTATCCCTCGGTAGAGCCTTAGATCGCCACGTCTCCTGAGGTCTCCGAGGATTTGGGCGGGAGCACACGGATCCGGGCGGAGTGAGCTTCGCGGAGACGTACACGCATCTTGACGAGGCCCCAGACCGTGCGCGGGATCCGGCGGATGATGCCGGAGCGAGAGTGACGGATCTCCTCTGTCTTGATGGGCAGCTCCCGGATCGAGACCCCACCCCACTCAGAACGCGCGAGTAGCTCCGTGTCGAAGAGATCCTTCGTCGCACGGATCTGAGGCAGCAGGTCCGCGATGGCGGACTTGTGGAACAGCTTCATGCCGTGGGTCTCCGCGACCTCGACCTTGAGCATCGAGCGCACGAACCAACCGAAGGACCTGGAGACGAGGCGGCGGACGAAGATCCGCGTGTCGTGGGAACCGAGAACTCCCTTGGCGGCGACCACGATGTCACCGTCGATGCGAAGCGCTTTGCCGAGGAAGTCCATGTCGTAGTAATCGGCGTCGAAGTTGGCGATCACATCGCCGCGCGCCGCAAGGAAGCCGGCCTTCATCGCGGCTCCGTAATCCGCTTGTTCGAGGGTCAGCACGCGTACCTGCTGGTGACGCTCTGCAAGCTCTCGCGCCAGCTCGAGGGTGCGGTCGGAGCTGCCGTTCTCACAGAGGAGGACCTCGAAGAACTCGAGGTCTAGAAGCTTGGCGCCGTCGATGACGTGCCGGACCGTGTCGACGAGGATCTCTTCCTCGTTGTACGCGGGGATGACGATCGAGAGGGAACGACTGGTGGGAGGAGAAGCAGGGTGAGGCTCGGTGGTGGTCACATCGTGATCCACACCGGCCTCACCCATTAGCTCTGTCTCCTAAGAAGCGGGGCCTTACCTAAAAGTTCTAGTAGTTGTAGCGACGCTTCCGGTTGGCTGCAAGCATCACGCTGCCACCGAGCGCCATGAGCACTCCGGCGATCCCGACCGCTCCGGATGGGTCCGACCCGGTGAAGGGAAGAACGTCGGGAGGCGTCGGTGCCGGCGGAACTCGCTTCGGCAGCACCTTCTTGGGGTGCGGCTTGCCGAGGTGACCCACCTGCGTAAGCAGCGTCGGCAGGACTTCGGCGGTGGTGGTCGTGACCTGCGGGAGGGTGGTGGTCGTGTTCACGATCGTCGTGCCAAGCGGCTTCTCGGTCGTGGTGGTCCCGCATTGGTTGGGGTTGGTCGTCGTGGCCTCGCAAGGCACCGTGGTCGTCGTGACAGCCGCCGTAGTGGTCGTCCCGCACTGGCCGGTGGTGGTCGTGGTCGCTTCGCAGGGAAGGGTGGTGGTCGTGGGAGCCGTGGTCGTGGTGTTTACGACCGTGGTAGCAGTGGCGCAACCGGTGTGAGCCGGGTTCGTCCTGCCGACCCCGTGGTTCCTGTCGCACTCGTAGCCGGCGTTCGCGTCGGAACCATTCGGCATCTGGCCCGGAGGGTTCTTGTCGTCCGCGCTACCGACACAGCCCGCACAGGGCTTCCCGGTGGCGTTGCCGCCGCCGTTGCCGTTCCCAGAGGGAGATCCATCACAGGTGGAGTCGTAGGGCCCACCGGGGCCGGGGGCCGCCTGGTCACAGCCCTTTAGGGGGCCTCCAGCATCGGCCTGGGCGTCAACGGCCGAGCTGATCGCCACGGTGGTCTCGGTGACCGCCTCGGGGGCTGCCTCGGCGGTGACCTCGGTCACCTCTGCGGTCGCCTCGGGAACCGCGGCTGCGGCGGCGTCCGCCACGGCAACCGTCGTCTTTGTAGCGTCGGGCGTGGACGAGCCGTCATCCGCGAAAGCGAAGACTGCGGTCGTCAAAAGAAACAGCAGTACCACTAAAGTAATCACCGAACTCTGCCGAGTCTTAGAAGCGAAGCTCATTCTGTGTCCTCTCGCGGATGGGAAATACTGGATGCACGATACCCCTGTCGGGGGTAGAAGTCTACCCTCGCGAGTGGAAATTTCAAACATCATGGTGTGTTCAAACCACTACGAAGCGGACAATCTCCCCTGCTAAGACGTCTCCTTTGTCCTCTTGCAGGAAATGTGAGGCTCCCTCGATCGGCACGAAGGGGAGGGCGCCGGGCACCCGATCCGCCATCCGCTCACCGCTCCTGATCGAGAAGATCGGGTCCGAATCCGAAAACGCGACGAGAGTCGGTTTGTCCCATTCGCGCAGCCGATCGGCAACGCCGATCATCTCCTTCGCTCCCGGATCGTCCTCCGTCAGGGGAACCAACAAGGGGAACGCCGCGGCCCCCGCCTTCGATGCGGCATCCGGGAAGGGGGCCTCGTAGCCCCGGATCACCGCGGGAGAGAGGTTCGTCGTGGTCGCTCCCTGGACGATCGTTCCCACCGGGAGATCGGGGTTCTCCACGGCGAAGTTGCGCCAAGCGAGGAAGCCGGGGGTAGGCCAGCCGGGACCGGGCCGGAAGATCCCCGTGTTCAGGATCACGAGGCGCGCTATCCGCTCCTCGGCCTCCATCGCGACCCGCAACCCGATGGGACCACCCCAGTCCTGCACGACGAGGGTGATGTCATCGAGGTCGAGACCGTTCAGTAGCTGGTGCAGGGAGTCGACGTGACGGTCGTACGAATACCAACCGATGTCCGTCACCTTGTCCGAGCGTCCGAA
>JAXDJL010000254.1:0-6337 GCA_034665685.1 Actinomycetota bacterium
TACCGGCTGGATTCCTTCCAGGAGGTCCTGGACCTCGGGTTCGAGGAACTGCTCGATCCCGGTGCGATCGTGATGCTCGAGTGGGGGAACGCGGTCGAGCCCCTGCTGCCGAGGAATCACCTGACCGTCGATCTGAGGCGAGCGCCCGATCCGGAGGCAACGGACGAACGCATCGTCACCTTTCGGCCCCAAGGCCTCGATTGGATACGTAAGCTCCAAGAGATGAGAAAGACAGCAGAGGCGCTGCTCGACGCCGCCTCCTCAGAGCCCATCGACGGCGACCGGTTCCGAGACGCCATGGCGGACGAGGGCCGCGACGGCACATGGGCGGAAGGGGGCGGTGCCTGATGCTGGTCCTTGGGATCGAGACGACCACGCCCCAGGCGAGCGTTGCCATCGGATCCGAGCAGGGCGTCGTCGCCAGCGCCCTCGTCTCGCGCGGGGCGAGCTACAACGAGTTCCTCCTCCCCGCGATCCGTTTCTGTCTCGATGAGGCCGGCCTCGGGTACCGGAACCTGGGCGGGATAGCAGTCAGCCTGGGGCCCGGCCTGTTCAGCGGCATGAGGGTGGGCGTCGCGACGGGCAAGGCGCTCGCCCAGACACTGTCGATCCCGATCGTCGGGATGGCGAGCCTGGATCTCCTCGCATACGACGTTCGCTATTCGCCGAAGACCATCCTGTCGACGTTGGACGCTCGGCGCGGCGAGATCTTCCACGCCTTCTATCGTTCGTCGCCCGGTGGCATCCAGCGGATGTCTCGTTATCTCGTGGAGCGGCCCGAACAACTCGCGATCGGCCTTACCTCGCGGCCAGAGGAGGTCCTCCTCGTCGGTAGCGGCGGGCTCCTCTATCGCGAGATCTTCCAGGACCTCGGTTCGGTGGTCGAACTGGGAACCGCCAGTCACGCGTTCCCCAACGCTTGTTCCCTCGTGGAGCTCGCGCTGCCGCGGATGTTTCGTGAGGACTTCGACTCGCTGTACGACTTGAAACCGCTTTACCTCAGGCACTCGGCGAAACGGATCCAGTGGGAGCGCATCCGGGGGAGGCAATCGGCGTGAGCGCGGTCATAAAGCGTCGTCAGCCGGTGCCCCTGCCCTCCCTCGAGATCACGCGCATGAGACGGAGACACCTGCGGAAGGTTCTCTCGATCGAAGGGCAGGTGTATCCGCGTCCTTGGAGCGGGTCCTTGTTCCTGTCCGAGCTGTCCCAGCGCGACACGAGGTCATACCTCGTCGGGAAGTTGCACGGAGAGGTCGTGGGTTACGCCGGCATGATGTTCACCGGCCTCGAGTCGCACGTGACGAACATCGCCGTGGACCCTCGCGTCCACGGACAGAAGGTCGGGACGAGGTTGTTGTTGACCCAGATCACCGAAGCGGTCAGCCGCGGAACCGAGACCGTGTCGCTCGAGGTGCGGATCTCCAATCTCGTCGCTCAGAACATGTACGCGAAGTTCGGTTTCGTCCCGGTCGGGCGCCGCAAGGGCTATTACATCGAAACGAACGAAGACGCGATCGTGATGTTGGTCGAAGACGCGTCGTCCGAGCAGTACCGGATGCGACTGCGCAGCATCAGGACCGAGCTCGAGGCTTGGGAGCGTTCCCACTGACGACAGAAGCTCCGTGGGCAACCACGGAAACGGCCACCCGCAAGGAACCTGCGGCGGAGTGGGATGAATCGACGCTGGTTCTCGGTATCGAGACGTCGTGCGACGAAACCTCCGCCTCGGTCGTTCAGGGAGGAACGAAGATCCTCTCGAACGTCATCGTTTCCCAAGGCGAGCTACACGGTGAGTACGGCGGTGTCGTTCCCGAGATCGCCGCGCGCGCTCACGTCGAGGCGCTGACGCCGGCGATCAGCGAGGCGATGATGCAGGCCGACGCTACGTTCTGGGACCTCGACGCTGTCGCTGCCACGCTGGGGCCGGGACTGATCGGTGCCCTCCTCGTTGGAGTTGCCGAGGCGAAATCCATCTCGGCCGTCCTCGAGATCCCGTTCGTCGGCGTCAACCACCTGGAGGCGCATCTCTACTCGAACCTGCTCGCGAACCCGGAGGCGAAGTGGCCCGCGGTGGCCCTTCTTATCTCGGGGGGACACACGATGATCGTGCACGCGCGCGCAGACGGCGACTACGAAATCATGGGCGGGACCGTCGACGACGCGGCGGGGGAGGCCTTCGACAAGGTGGCGCGCTTCCTCGGGCTCGACTACCCGGGCGGGCCGGAGATCGACCGCCTCTCTCTGCTTGGTAACCCGACAGCCGTCTCGTTCCCCCGCCCGATGATGGCGGAGGAGGGCTACGACGTCTCTTACTCGGGTCTGAAGACCGCCGTGATCAACCACGTGAGGAAGCTCGAGGCCGCGGGGGCCGAGGTCGTGGTCGAGGACATCGCCGCGTCCTTTCAGGCGGCGGTGGTCGAGGTCCAGGTCGCCAAGACGATCGCCGCGGCAGAGGCGGCAGACGTCCCGAACGTCTTCCTTTGTGGTGGGGTGGCGGCCAACTCGGGCCTCAGGCAGGGCCTCGCCGATGCCTGCTCGGAAAAGGGCCTGAGCCTGTCGATCCCTCCGATGGAGCTGTGCACCGACAACGCCGCCATGATCGCGGCCTGCGGCACGGCCATGCTCCGGCGGGGGGAATACTTGGGCCTCGACGCCTCCCCGAACCCGAACCTCCCTCTCCGGACCCGCTGACGAGGAACCCCGAAGGGGGTCTCGTTTGACCACGTTCGGCGGCGCGGCTACCATTAGCACTCAACCCATCGGAGTGCTAAAAGCGCTGCTTCCAGGAGGTAAGAATGCCGACAAAGACCAGCATCAAGCCGCTCGAGGACCGGATCCTCGTCCAGCCGGACGAGGGCGAAGAGACCACCGTCTCGGGCATCGTGATCCCCGACACCGCCAAGGAGAAGCCCCAAGAGGGCACCGTTCTCGCCGTGGGCCCGGGAAAGCGCTCGGACACGGGCGACCTCATCCCCGTGGACGTCAAAGAAGGCGACCGCGTCATGTACTCGAAGTACGGCGGCACCGAGGTCAAGGTCGACGGCGACGAGCTGCTCATCCTCTCGTCCCGCGACGTTCTCGCAATCATCGCCTAACTCTCGAGCTCTGATGCACCGGCCGGTAGGGCCGGGACGGCTCTGAAAGGAATCTCATGTCCAAGATAATCAAGTTCGATGAGGACGCCCGCCGCGGCCTCGAGTCGGGAGTCAACCGACTTGCCAACGCCGTGCGCGTGACGCTCGGCCCCCGCGGTCGCAACGTCGTCCTCGACAAGAAGTGGGGTGCCCCCACGATCACCAACGACGGTGTCACGATCGCCAAAGAGATCGAGCTCGAGGACCCGTGGGAGAACATGGGCGCGCAGCTCGTCAAGGAAGTCGCCACCAAGACGAACGACGTCGCCGGTGACGGCACCACGACGGCAACCGTTCTCGCTCAGGCCATGGTGCAGAAGGGCCTGCAGAACGTAGCCGCCGGCGCGAACCCGATGGCGCTGAAGCGCGGCATCGAGAAGGCCGTCGTTGCGGCCGTCGATTCGATCAAGGCGCAGTCCCGTGAGGTAGAGGGACGGACCGAGATCGCTCACGTCGCATCGATCTCCGCGAACAACGACCCGGAGATCGGCGAGATGGTTGCCGAGGCCATGGACAAGGTCGGCAAGGACGGCGTCATCACGGTCGAGGAGTCCAACACGTTCGGGCTCGAGCTCGAGCTCGTCGAGGGGATGCAGTTCGACAAGGGCTACATCTCTCCGTACTTCGTCACCGACCAGGACCGCATGGAGGCGATAGTCGAAGATCCCTACATCCTCCTCGTGCAGTCCAAGATCTCGAACGTGAGGGACCTGCTCCCGATCCTCGAGAAGGTCATACAGGCGGGCAAGCCGCTCGTCATCATCGCCGAGGACGTCGAGGGCGAGGCTCTTGCAACGCTCGTCGTCAACAAGATCCGCGGCACGTTCACTTCGGTCGCCATCAAGGCCCCCGGGTTCGGTGACCGCCGCAAGGCCATGCTGCAGGACATTGCGGTCCTTACCGGCGCGCAGGTCGTGTCGGAAGAGGTTGGTCTGAAGCTCGACTCGATCGACATCGAGATGCTGGGTACCGCACGCAAGGTCGTCATCACCAAGGACAACACGACGATCGTCGAGGGCGCCGGCAACCCGGACGAGATCAAAGGACGGATCGATCAGATCCGCGCCGAGATCGAGCGCACCGATTCCGACTGGGACAAGGAGAAGCTGCAGGAACGCCTTGCCAAGCTGTCGGGCGGTGTCGCGGTGCTCAAGGTTGGGGCCGCGACCGAGGTCGAGCTCAAAGAGAAGAAGCACCGCATCGAGGACTCCGTTTCGGCGACTCGCGCTGCGGTCGAAGAGGGCATCGTTCCCGGTGGAGGCACCACGCTCCTCCGAGCTCGCGAGGCCATCGACGCACTCGACCTTCAGAGCGACGAGCTTGCCGGATCCCGAGTCGTTGCAGAGGCTCTCGACGCACCGCTGCGTTGGATCGCTCAGAACGCAGGGCTCGAGGGCGGCGTGGTCGTCGACCACGTGCGCAACGAGAAGCCGGGCCACGGTCTCAACGCCGCGACCGGTGAGTACGTCGACCTGCTCGCTTCCGGAATCATCGACCCGGCCCGCGTCACGAGGTCCGCGCTCGAGAACGCAGCATCGATCGCTGCGCTGTTCCTCACCACGGAGGCAACCGTCGTCGACAAGCCAAAGGACGAGGACGAGATGGCAGGCGCCGGACACGACCACGGAATGGGTGGCATGGGCGGCATGGGTGGAATGGGTGGCATGGGCGGCATGATGTAACAAGGCGCATCCGCGCACCGCACACCGCAACTCAGAAGTCAAAGGGCCCGTCTTCGGACGGGCCCTCTTCTTGGGCCCAAATAATCCCGTCGGCCCGCGTTCTAAGGAGCGCGACAGGATTATTTGGGTGGGGTTGCCGGGTTAATTCGGGAAGCGTGTCCATTCGAAGTGCATCCCGTCGGGCAGCGGCCACGTGCCGCCCCACAGGAGGCCCCACTTCCTCATGATCCGCACCAGCCGGGGATCTTGGTGAGGTTCCTGACCGAACTGGTTGTTCGAGGTGTTGATGTCGAACGCGACGCCCCACGCATGACGGGACAGACGGATCCCGGGGGGCGTAGCGACGAAACGCGAGTTGTAGCAGCCCGCGTACTCGTCGCGCCGGATGAGATAGGCGAGCCCCTTCTCCTCGAGCTCGTTCAGCGCGCCGCGCATCTGCGGAAAGAGCTTGCGGTGGCAGGTCACCGAACCGAGGATCGGAACGGACTCGGTTCTGATGTTGTTGTCGCGCCAGCCATCCATCAGCGTGAGCGCTCCGGTCTTAGTGGGCCGCGCCGCAAACTCCCCGAAGGTCCGCTTGAAGACAACCTGCGGTCGCACGGAGGTCGCGTAGCGAAGGAAACGGGTCTTGTTCTCACTGCGGATGCGGAAACGGATGTCGTCGCTCGTCACCCGTTTGACCGCGCGCCGCATCGACTTTATCGACACGTCCGTGGACGCCTCGACCAGGAAGTAACGCATCTGATAGGTCCAGTCCGATGGCGCGGGCCGTGCCATCAGTGCCTCGTAGCCCTGTGTTGCAGCGTTGGATACGACGCCCGACACTCGCACCGTCCCGCTGCGAAGTTGGAATCGTGAGCCGTTCCCGGTCGCCCGCAGGCGGGCCTCCATCTTCGGGATCAACACCTCGCCCTCGTCCAGTCGGCGGATCGCCTCTCGGTCTTCGGTGGGAGCGAACTTGGCGTAGGCACGGGGGGCCACGAGAAGTACCTCGAACGGATAACCGGCCCCCGATGGAGGCGACTGCACTCGGCTACCACCCGGGGCCCGCGCCTCGAGCAACCAGTCGAGTGCGAAGCGAGCCTTGACCGCGTCGCGAACTCCGTCCACGCGCTCGAGTGAGTGCCCGACCCGCGGGGGCAGCCCCTCGGGTGACCACACCACGAAACGACGCGTGCCGGCAGAGCGAGCTGCAGCGGCGCCCGCGTCCATCGCAGGAGCTTGCTGCACGAGGGATGGTGCCGCCAAGAGCACGGCGGCGACCGACAGGAGCGCGCGTCTCATGTTTGTCAGCGTAGGGGAAGTGAACTGATCGCGTTCTGACACCTACACGGTGGCGAAACTCGATCGGTTGGTGGGACCGTGTACAGAGGCGGTCGAGGAAGAAAGGGTTACGGCAGGTAGGGCATCGGGTCGACGGGCTCCCCGTTGACCCTCACCTCGAAGTGGAGGTGGTCGCCCGTGCAGCTTCCGGTGCAGCCGACGTAGCCGATGACTTCTCCCTGGTCCACGTAAGCGCCG
>JAXDJL010000255.1:0-2990 GCA_034665685.1 Actinomycetota bacterium
GACACGAGAGCGCGGTTCTACGAAGACCTGCCCGTCGAGTGGCCGCGGGAGGGTCTCCTCATCTGCGCCGCGGACCTGTACACGGGGGAGAGGGTGGCCTTCGGGTCCCCGACCGCCCCGGAGGCCCCGCTTCCCGACGCGGTGCTGGCGTCGACCGCCATCCCCGGCGTCTTCTCTCCCGTCCGCATCGGGGACCGGCAATATGTGGATGGAGGGGCGTACAGCGCGACCTCGCTCGACCTTGCGGCCGACGAGGGATGCGAAACCATCATCTGCGTGTCGCCCCTTGGCTACCGGAACGAGGGCGGGCTCGTGATCAGGGATCCGTCACTGTGGGGCCCGCTGCTCAGCCGCTCGATCTTCGCCCGCAGCCTCGCCAAGGAGGTCCGCGCCGCCAGGGCTCAAGGGATCGACGTGCTCGTCATCCGCCCCGGCATCGAGGAGCTGAAGGCGCTGGGGACGAACGCGATGCGCCAGTTCGATCGGGGGGCGGTCGTCGAGGCATCCCGGGAGGCCGTGGCGCGGCACCTCGAGGACATCGCGGATCACCCGGCGCTCCAGGCGGCGGTCAAGCGAGCGCCCCGCAAACGGAGGCAGGCTACCTAGCTCTAACTCCGGGGAACGCCGCACCCGCGCGCGTAGAATCCGAACACATGTTCGAAGATCTCAACGAGCCCCAGCTCCGCGCCGCCAGGCACGGAGACGGGCCCCTGTTGGTGGTCGCCGGGGCCGGCAGCGGCAAGACGAAAACCCTCGCGTCCCGCGTCGCGTACCTCCTGGGCGAGGGAGTGACTCCCGAGAGGATCCTCCTTCTCACCTTCACCCGGCGGGCCTCCCAGGAGATGCTCGCGAGGGCTCAGCGACTCACGTCGGGCGGGGGAGCGGCGCTCGAGGGGGCCGCGGCCCGCGTTTGGGGTGGCACCTTCCATTCAGTGGCGAACCGCTTGCTCCGAACCTATGGACGCGCCCTCGGGGTGCAGCCGCAGTTCACGATCATGGATCAGACCGACGCGGCAGATCTCATCAACCTGATCCGCAGTGAGTCCGACGTGGGGCAGGGCGAGCGCCGCTTCCCCAAGAAGGACACCCTCGCCGCCATCTACTCTCGTTCGGTCAACTCCGGGACGCGGCTCGGCGACATCTTGTCGAAGCACTTCCCGTGGTGCGAGGAGTTCCACGATGCGATCAAGCCGATCTTCGAGACGTACACCGTGCGGAAGCGCGTGCAGGGCGTGCTCGACTACGACGACCTGCTCCTTTATTGGAACGCTCTCGCCGCAACGTCGCCGGCGGGGGACAAGCTCGGCGAGCTGTTCGATCACATCCTCGTAGACGAGTACCAGGACACGAACTCGCTCCAGGCGAACATCCTTCGCAACATGCGACGCAGCTCGAACAACGTCATGGCGGTAGGGGATGACGCGCAAGCGATCTATTCGTTCCGCGCGGCGACCGTGGCCAACATCCTCGAGTTCCCCAATCACTTCCCCGGGACGACGATCGTCAAGCTCGAGCAGAACTACCGGTCGACCCAGCCGATCTTGGCCGCATCGAACGCCGTCATCGCACAAGCGAAGAAGCGGTACGCGAAGGAGCTGCGGTCCGAGGCGCGCAGCGACCAGAAGCCGCTCCTTCACACCTGCGTCGACGAGAGCCAGCAGTCGGACCGGGTGTGCGAGACGATCCTCGAGCATCGCGAGCAAGACATCCCGCTGACCGAACAGGCGGTCTTGTTCAGGGCGAGCCATCACAGCGCGGCGCTGGAGATCGAGCTGGCGCGGCGCAACATCCCGTTCGTGAAGTTCGGCGGCCTCAAGTTCCTCGAGGCCGCTCACGTCAAGGACATGTTGTGCTTCCTGCGCATCCTGGAGAACCCGTGGGACGAGGTGAGCTGGTTCCGGATCCTCCAGTTGTTGAACGGCGTCGGCGCGGCGACGGCACATTCGGTGATGAAGGCCCTTGGGGTGAGGCGCGAGGAGCCGATCGGTGACGATTCCGAACTAGAGCACTCGCCCCTCGCGATATTGGCGGCCGTGACGCCGAAGGTTCCGCGTCCCGCACGAGAGGAGCTGCGCGATCTGTCGGCCGCGTTCATCGACTGTTTAGGAGACGACGTCGCGCCGGCGGTGCAGGTCGAACGCCTGCGCAAGTTCTACGAACCGATCTTCCATCGCGTTTACGACAACGCTCACGTCAGGCTGCGCGATCTGGAGCAGCTCACTCAGATCGCGTCGGGGTATCCGACGCGTAGCCGGTTCATCAGCGATCTGACCCTGGACCCCCCGATGTCGACTGGGGATTACGCCGCTCCTCCGCTCCTCGACGAGGACTATCTGATCCTCAGCACGATCCACTCGGCCAAGGGAATGGAATGGGACGTCGTCCACGTCATCCACGCCGCCGACGGGATGATCCCGTCCGACATGTCGGCCGGGGACGAAGAGGAGATCGAAGAAGAACTGAGGTTGTTCTACGTCGCGCTGACGAGGGCGCGCCACCACCTGCACGTCTATTTCCCGCTCCGCTATTACCACCGGAGGAACGGGCTCGACGACGCGCACAACTACGCGCAGCTGACGCGCTTCATCCCGGGTGCCATCCGGCCATTGTTCGAGGAGACGGCGGCTCCCGCGGCCCGACAAGACACCCCGATCCCGGTAGGGATGAGCGGCACCCCGGCGGCCGTAGAAGACTTCCTCGCAGGCCTCTGGACCTAGCGACAACCCGGACGGGGTTGGGAACGGGCTGGCTGGGAAGATAGCCGTCGTGACGAGTTCCAGGTGGGGCGGATCGATCGTGCTGCTGTGCTTGCTGTCCGCATGCGTGGCACCCGCGAGGACGTACGAGCCCTACGAGGCCGACGCCGTAGCGACGGCGGAAGAGGTCGTGTCAGCCAGCGAGACGGCTCTCCTCGCCGTCGACTCCGCCGCGGAGGGCAACGCCTACGCGAATTACCTGTCGGTCGTGCTGGCCGAGTCCGAGGAGGACGC
>JAXDJL010000256.1:0-2545 GCA_034665685.1 Actinomycetota bacterium
GGTCCCACGACGCCGGTTCGCGGTCCGCTGGTCACTCGTGCCGGCCGCCGCTTTCCTCGCCCTCATCGTGGCCGTCGTTGCCATGTCCGTTTCCCTCTATCAGGCCAACGAAGCGATCGATCGGCAAGAGCGCGCGATAGCAGCCATCATCCAAGGCCCCCGCGGCATCGACATGAAGGGTCCGGATGCTGTAGCGGCGCTCGTCCCCACCGATTCGGGCTCGCTATTCGTTGCGTCCGGTTTGACTGAAGCTCCTGCCAACAAGACCTACCAACTCTGGTTGATGGATGGTGATCTACCGACCAGCGCGGGAACGTTCGACGTCAAGGACGGACTCGTAATCTTCGAGACGTCCAAGACGATCACCGGCTTCTCGGGAGCTGCCGTAACCATCGAACCGGAGGGTGGATCGCCCGCTCCGACCGGGGTCCAGGTCGTTAACTCGTTCTAGTGCTCCGTCCAATAACGTTTGCGAGGTTCTGGCGAGTGAAAAGCAAGCATCGCCAGGCCGCAGGGAGGGTGCGTACCCATAGGTACGTGCCCGACCGAGAACGCCGCGAGGCGCCGGCTTTTCGCCGCCAGAAACCGCAAGAGGCTTGTTGGACGGGGCACTAGCCGACCTCGCGGAGCTCGCGCCGCAGATCGTGAATCTCGTCCCTGATCCGGGCCGCGTACTCGAACCGCAGATCCTCGGACGCAAGATGCATCTCCTCTTCGAGTTGGAGGATCAGACGCTTGAGCTCGTCGGGGCCGCCCCCAAGCTCATCGCGCAGACGGCTCTTTGACTTCGTGGGGACCGGAGCGCTCCCCCTGCCCCTTCGGCTGCCACCTCCGATCAGGATGTCGCTGACCGCCTTGCGGATCGAGGTGGGGTCGATGCCGTGCTTCTCGTTGTATTCGGTCTGAATCATCCGCCGGCGCTGGGTCTCGGAGATCGCTTTGCGCATCGACTCGGTGACCTCGTCCGCGTACATGAGGACCTGTCCATCAACGTTACGAGCCGCGCGCCCGATCGTCTGGATGAGAGATGTCTGCGAGCGGAGGTAGCCCTCCTTATCCGCGTCGAGGATCGCGACGAGCGACACCTCGGGGAGGTCCAATCCCTCGCGCAGGAGGTTGATGCCGACCAGGACGTCGAACTCGCCCATACGGAGGTCCCGGAGGATCTCGATCCTCTGAACGGTGTCGATGTCGGAGTGGAGATAACGAACGCGCACGCCTGATTCGAGGAGGTAGTCGGTCAGGTCCTCGGCCATCTTCTTCGTGAGAGTCGTTACGAGGACCCTGGCCTCAGCTTCGACCCGCCCGCGGATCTCTTCCATCAGGTCGTCGATCTGCCCCTTGGTCGGCCGGATGATCACCTCTGGATCGATCAGACCCGTGGGCCGGATCAACTGCTCGACCAACGGACTCTTCGTCTCGCGCAGCTCGAAGGGGCCGGGGGTGGCGCTCATGAACACCGCTTGGTTCATCACTTCGAGGAACTCGTCGAACCTGAGAGGACGGTTGTCCTTGGCGCTGGGAAGGCGGAAGCCGTGCTCGACCAAGGTGCCCTTCCGGCTCATGTCGCCCTCGTACATCGCGTTCAACTGAGGGACGGCCACGTGCGACTCGTCCAACACGACCAAGAAGTCGTCCGGGAAATAGTCGAGGAGCGTGTTCGGACGCGTGCCCGGCTCCCGACCGTCGATGTGCCGCGAATAGTTCTCGATGCCGGAGCAGAACCCCACCTCGCGCATCATCTCGAGGTCGTAGTTCGTTCGCATGCGCAGACGCTGAGCCTCGAGGAGCTTGCGTTCGTTCTCGAGCACCTTCAAACGGTCGTCGAGCTCGGCTTCGATCGTGACGAGAGCGCGCTCCATGCGTTCGCGGGATGCGACGTAATGGGAGGCCGGGTAGATGCGGACGTAATCGAGCTCGCGGGTGATCTCGCCGGTTAGCGGGTCGAGCTCGATGATGCGGTCGACCTCGTCACCGAACAGCTCGATCCGAACGGCACGCTCCTCGTACGCGGGGAAGACCTCGATCGTGTCGCCCCGTACGCGGAACTTGCCCCTGATGAAGTTGACGTCGTTGCGCTCGTACTGGATGTCGACGAGCTTCTGGGTGACGAAATCCCGGTCCACCGTCCCCCCGCGGGCCAGCGTTATGACCTGCTGCTGGTACTCCTCGGGCGAGCCCAGACCGTAGATGCACGACACGCTGGCGACGATCAGGACGTCCTTGCGTTGGAGGAGGGCGCTGGTCGCCGAGTGCCTCAACCGCTCGATCTCGTCGTTGATCGACGAGTCCTTCTCGATGTAGGTGTCAGACGACGGGATGTAGGCCTCGGGCTGGTAGTAGTCGTAATAGGAGACGAAGTACTCGACCGCGTTGTGCGGAAAGAAACTCTTGAACTCGTTGCAGAGCTGTGCGGCCAGCGACTTGTTCGGGGCGATCACGAGCGTCGGCTTCTGGATCTTCTCGAGCGCCCAGGCCATGGTCGCCGTCTTGCCGGTCCCCGTCGCCCCAAGAAGGGTCGTGAAGCGCTCCCCCGCCTGGACGC
>JAXDJL010000257.1:0-8476 GCA_034665685.1 Actinomycetota bacterium
GAACACATTGACGAAGACCTTCATCGTGAAGAACTTCGACAAGAAGAAGCACGACTACGCTGCCGAGACGAAGGAGCGTTACACCGACTTCAGTGGTGACGTCGCCGACTTGACGGCGAGTCCGGCTTCCTTCTCGCTCAAGCCTGGGGAGAAGCAGAAGGTGACGGTCAACCTGACGGTCGACCCAACCGAGATCGCGGAGGCCGAGCAGGAGTACGGCTGGTACTACGTCCACGCCAACATCGACGGCGGGGTTGCGATCACCCAGACGAAGAACGGCAAGGATCACCTGTGGGTTCCGTGGCACACGGTGACACTGGCCGCCTCTCGCGATCGCGCCGGCAAGAGCCTCCTCGACTTGAGCGACGGCTCCGACACGTACCAGATCAAAGGTTCGGGCGCAGGCGTCTCGCACGCGGACAACTACGTCCTCGGTGACACCGACGAGAACGGGCTCGCGAGGCAGTTCGGTGAGGCCGACATCACCCACATCGGTGCGCGTTCCTTCACCGGCGACGATCCCAGCGACGGTACGGCGGAGGAATTGCCGCCGGGAACGGACGAGCTGGCGGAGCTCACGTGGACCGAGTTCCTCGAGGACAGTCCGCTGACCGAGCCGATCGAGTTCGGAGTCAGGACCGCAGGAGTGCACAACACGACCGAAACGCTCGAGATCGACGTCAAGATCGACGTCGGCGCCGACGGTAACTTTGCAGACGACGGCATCGGCGCAGACTTCCTTGCGGTCAAGATCCCCGGCACAGGCAAGACGTGTCTCTACGACCTGTCGGACCAGGACCCTTTCGCAGCGTGTGCTGCCGAATGGTTCCCCGACTACAGCAACTACAACACCAACGTGAACGGCATCGTTGTCGATGCCGAGGCGCTGGGCTTGACGAAGCAGAAGTCCGTCATCTCGTACCAGGTGGAGGCCTGCACCGGGTTCTTCTCCGGAGACATCCCCTCCCAGGTATGTGACAAGGTCGGTAACCTCAACGTCGACACGGGTACCTACGTCCCGCACCTCGACGTCGCCGACCCGGACCTCGACATCAGCCCGCTCGTGTGTGGTGGCTTCTGGAAGGCCCCGGCGTGTGACGAGGAGAACCCCGTCACGGTGACGCTGGGCTCCGCCACTGCAGACGAAGCTCCGAAGGTCATGGTGCTGTTCCCGAACAATGCACCGGCCCGCACCGGAACGGTGATCAACACCGTCAGGTAGCAAGTCGGGGTTGCACGAGACGCTTCAAAGGGCCGGTCCTTCGGGACCGGTCCTCTCGCGTTCCCCGGCCGCATGACTTCTAGCGGCGGCGGGCCCACCACTCCCGGACCCAGATCCCAGCCGCGACGAAGAGGCAACCGAGTGCGGCGATGAAGAAGTAGCGGATCACGTCTGCGTCGCGAGGGCGACGGATTGACTACGGAGCCGGGATGCCGGACGGTTCTAGGGCCGGACGACAAGGCTGGTTGCGCAGCGATCCGCAGGCCGGCATCGGAGCCTTCGCGACGGCGCCATCCAGAAGCGGAAGTGCGATCGAAGACAGGCCCGGCCCGGTGTGGATGATGTTCACCGCGGGGGTTGGGAGAAGTGCAAAGCCCCAGAGGTCGGGCTTCGTGTGCGGAGCCTCGACGTAGATCCTTAACTTGGAACCCGCTCGGAACGCATGGGCGAACGGGAAGATCTCGATCCGCACCGGCGTCGCCTCGCCCGGAACCAGCGGGAAGGTGTCCTCCAGCATGTGGGTCTGGTAAGGCCTCAGCTCCGTCGAAAGGGCTGCGTCTTCGGCTCGGTGGCTGGCTCGCAACCATCCCTGCTGCACGAAGACCTCGCCGCCGTCCGGTCGGATCTCGCTGACCGTTACCTGGAAGTCGGTGTCGACGGCCGAGGAAGAAACGGTGAGGTCGAGGCTGGCGGGACCGGCGAGGAGGCGATCCTCCGACAGTGCCGATGTCTCGAACGCCGCGTAGGTGCCCGGCGCGGGAGTCTCGGTCCACTGCGCTTTCGTCTGGTCGGGAAGGTCGCCCTCGAGCTTGAAACCGCCTCGCTGCTGGGTCCCGGCTCCGGGCGTGTAGGCGTAGGGGACGAGACCCGTGGCCGCATCCGCTTCGGTCAAGCCGCCGTCGGCCGTGAGGTTGAGACGCCATGCGGTCTGGTTCGAGGGGGGCCAGGAGCCGTAGTGCTCGACCCACGCCGGGACGCGGCCCCCTCCGGCGCCGTTCTCCCAGTTGATCTGGACCTTGGGCTCGCTCTCGTAGCCGGCCCGGACCTCATCGAAGGTCAGGGGACGCTCGACGTAGGTTCCTCTCGGCTTCTGCCCGTCCTTGCGCGGCTTTCCGGAGGGCACGAACTCGGTGACCGTTTGGCCGGCCAACCGATCCGGAACCTCCTGCGCGAGATAGATGCGGAGGAACTCGTTCACGTGAGTGAGCACGTCTTTCCCGTAGTACTCGCCGTGATCCCCGTTGGTCGCGAGCATCCGCCAGGTGAGGTCGGGCGCGAA
This sequence comes from Actinomycetota bacterium, assembly GCA_034665685.1. Taxonomy (GTDB): domain Bacteria; phylum Actinomycetota; class CADDZG01; order CADDZG01; family WHSQ01; genus JAUJNU01. The sequence continues at coordinate 2,502 of JAXDJL010000257.1, forward strand.
GCGCTCCGTCAGCTCAGTCGCTCGGGAGCCGACCTGCTCGTCCTGCCACGCTTCCACGAGCATCGTCGGGATGTCTATGTTTTGGGCCCAGTACCAGGGGGAGCGCTCCTTGAAGAGCTCACCGTCGTACTGGTTGTAGAGCGCTTTCACGAAGGGGTTCTCCGGCGGATTCTGGACGTGGTCGGCCATGTTCTCCAGGCACGTCTGGTCTTCCGTTTCCGAGTAGTGGGACATGGGGGCTGTGAACGGCTCGTAGATCCGGCCGGCGGACCAACCGGCGGCGAAGGTCACGTTCATGATCCCGCCGGGGAAGGGCACGTCGCGGTAGAGGTCCCCGAACACGTGGCCCGGCACGATGGCGACGAGCCCCTCGGGCGTGACCGGGTCTCCGCCCGGTTCGAGAGGTTGTCCCGCAACGAACAGCTGCGTGATCCCGGGGTAGGACTTGCCGACCATCGCGAGACGGCCGTTGGACCAATCCTGCGAGGTCAGGAAGTCGATCGCCTCGCGGCCGTCCTCGGCCTGGCGCGGCTCGAAGTAATCGAACACGCCACTCGAGCAACCCGTGCCGCGGATGTTGACGCCTGCAACGGCGTATCCCTCGCAGAGGAAATGCCGGTGGAGGCTGTCGTAGAAGGTGATCGCCGGCTCGTATCCCGAGTAATCGAGCACGCTTGCGTAGGGGCCGGATCCGAATTCCGCCGTGTTCGGGAGCAACACCTGGTAGTGGAGCGTCGCTTCTTCGGGGGTCCCTTCGGCCACGGTGATGTAGCCCTGGATCTTCTGGCTGGGCGTCTCGCAGGCCGAGCCGCCCTGGTGAGTCGCCTGCGCGGGAGCCGCGTAGAGCGGAAGGGCCATGGCGACGAGCGAGATGACGAGCAATATCCGGCGCATGGCAGCAAGAGTTCTCTGCCTGCGGGTGTTTCTCCTTCTATGAAGGCGCTGCTACGCCGTGGGATTAGTGGCTGAGCGACTTCTCCGTCGAGCGGAGTCGCTGACCGACTTCCTCGAGCATCTTGAGCGACAGCGTCGGGTGAGCCTTGAGCACGGACCTGAAGGACCACATCGGGAGCGACAGGGTCATCACGTCGGTCTCGGCTATTACCGTGGCGGACCTCGGCCCCCCATCGAGCAGAGCGATCTCACCGAAGAAGGCGCCCGGGCCGAGCTTGCGCTTCGTTCGCCCGTTCACCTGGACCTTCGTCTGGCCCTCGATCACAACGTGCAGGCCGGCGCCCAACTCGCCCTCGGTGCAGATGACCCGGCCGGCGGGGAAGTGGACCTCTTTCACGGCCTGGCCGATGCTGGAGAGCTCGCGATCGGAGCAGCCCGCGAACAGGGGGACCTTGCGAAGCTTTTCGAGGTGCTCAGATCTCTTCTTCCTAGCCACAACCCCTCCAGTGTCTCGGCGTGAGCTTGCATTCTGACGCTAATCGGGCCTGGGCGGAAGGGGGGCCGGAATGTCGCGAAAACGACAAGGGCGCAGTCGGCCCCGAGACAGCTTCCAGGGGCGATCTGAACGACGATCTTCTCGTGGCTGCAAGTGGTGCAGCCGAGAAAGAGGAGGGTCAAGATGAACGGACACTTCACCACAGAGATCGGCCGGATGCGCAGCGCAGAGATGGTCGCCCATGGAATCCGTAACCAGGAGCAGGCCTCCATCTTGAAGAGAGCGGAAGAGCTGGATCGTCCAGTGGTCCGTCGTCGCCATGTTGCTCACCGCCGAGCGCTGGTCATGGCGGCGCTGTCCTCACTGTTCCTGGCGATCCTTTCGACCACGGCGTTCGCCTACCCGATGTCCCCAACGGCCGGACAGCAGGCGGGAGCACACGAGGTCGTGTCGAACATCACGAGCCAGCCGCACGTGACCTCTTCGACGGATGCCTTCACCTGGATCCTTCTGGTCGCAGTCACCTGTGCGGTGCTCGTGGCCTTCGCCGCAACGGGAGCACGCAGGGTCGCTCACAGCTGAGACGGGCGCCAACCAAAAGGGGCTCTTCGGAGCCCCTTTTGCGCGTGCGAATAGGCTCTTGACGTGAACACCGAACGAGTCGCTCGCCTGCTCCACGAGACGATGCTCTTTGAGGGCCTCGACGACGAGATCCTCCTCAAGCTGGCCGACCGCTGCATCGACCGCTCGTACAAGAAGGGCCAGCTGATCTTCCATCAGGGAGACGCGGGAGAGGCCCTCTTCGTGATCGTCGAGGGGCTCGTGAAGGTCGTGGTTCCCTCGCCGGAGGGGGGCGAGATGGTGCTCGTCACCTTGGGACCGAGGGACGTCTTCGGAGAGATAGCGCTGATCGATGGGGGCACCCGGTCCGCCTCGGCCGAGGCGGCCGAGAAGACCCAGGTCTTGGCGCTCACCCGGGCGATGCTCCTGGAGCTCCTGCACGACCACCCCTTCCTCACGGAGTCGCTGCTGCGTTCCCTCGGCCAAACGATCCGCCGGCTGACCGAGCAAGCCGCGGACCTCGTCTTCCTCGACCTCCACGGACGGGTGGCGAAGCTCCTCACATCGCTCGCGGACGAGCGGGGGGAGCAGGTGGGAGATGCGATCGTCCTCGACCTCCATCTCACCCAAACCGACCTGGCCAGCATGGTGGGCGGTTCCCGTCAGAGCGTGAATCAGATCCTCAGGGCCTTCGAGGGCCGGGGGTACCTCCAGCTCGAGGGCAGGACGATCAGGCTCAAGAAGCCGGAGCTCCTCAGGCGGCGAGCCGGCCTCTAGCTGTCGGATAGCCGACACTCCTTCTGTCGTGCTTGGGACAGCTTTGTACCCCCCTATGCCGGAAGCTATGGGTGCGCGAGGATTAGACCGGCGGTGGACTCCACTGCCCAGAGGGAAAGGGGATTGCATGACCGACGACACGAGGAAGACGGAGGAGGCGGAGCGGGTCATCAGGAAGCAAGACGATGACGTGGAAGGTCACCGCCTCACCGGCAAGCAGGAAGACGACGTGGAAGGGCACCGCCTCACAGGCAAGCTCGACGACGACGTCGAGGGCCACAGGCTCACCGGCAAGCAGGAGGACGACGTCGAAGGACATCGTCTGACCGGCAAGCAGGAAGACGACGTAGAAGGCCATCGCCTCACCGGCAAGGTCGAGGACGACGTCGAGGGTCACAGGCTCACCGGCAAGCAGGAAGATGACGTCGAGGGCCACAGGCTCACCGGCAAGCAGGAAGACGACGTCGAAGGGCACCGGATGGCGTAACCGCACCACCAGACCCACAGCAGCGCTCGCGCAACTCAGAGAGGCGGCCGGACCACCGGCCGCCTCTTCTTATGGGGTGTTACTTGGCGTTGCTAGCGAGGGCGTGAAGAACGGTCTTCATCTGGAAGGGCGTGAGCTTGGGATGTTTCCCGAGGATCCGGGCTACGACCCCCGCGATGTGGGGGGCCGCGAAGCTGTTCCCGGTCGCCTCGATCGTCCCGCCGTCCTGCCAGGCGACCTCGAGGTCGATGCCGGGAGCCCCGAATTCCACCGGCGGGTTCGGGTTGTAGTCGAAGTTCAGGGGGTCTTTGCCCTCGTGTGCGGCGACTGAGAACACGGCCGCGTATTCCGACGGGTAGCTCGGGTTGGGGACGTTGTTGATCGCCGACACGAGCATCACGTTCTTGAAGTACGCGAGATCGGCCAGCTCATGGAAGACGTCGAAGTAATCGCGCTTGCCGGTGCTGAGGCTCAGGTTGACTACGTTCATCCCGTTCTCGATCGCCCACCGAAGGCCGGCAACGAAGACGACTCCCTTGCCGGTCAGTTTCGCCCCCAGCACGCGGATGCTGTAGATCTGAGCGTCGGGGGCCAGGCTCTTGATGATCGCGGCGCAAGCGGTCCCGTGGCCGAAGAAGTCCTCGTGAGGCCCCTCCGTGTAGACGACTTCTTCCAGATCGTCGTCCCACGCGAGGGAGACCGCCCCCTCGACCTCGCCGACGGCCGGGTGCGAAGCGTCCACGCCGCTGTCGATCACCGCCACCTTGACCCCGGCCCCCGTGCTGCCCTCCCACGCCCAGTCCTTGGTGATGGCCTCGGGGAGGGCCAGCTTCTCGATCTGCGGCAGGGTCTCTTCTTCGAACTGCCACGACCACGCAGGCTTCATCGAGGCCTTCCACGCGCTTTCAGGTAGCGCAGGAACTCGCCGACGAGACCGGTCGCCGCCGCGCGCTCATCGTCGCCCAGCCGGCCCAGCTCGTTGAAGTGACCGGCGAGCGTGGCCAGAGACGCGTTCGGCTTGCGGGTGGCCTGGCCGGTCTCGCGGAGGGCATCGCGGAGATCTTCGTTCTCGGTCGCGCGGGCGAGGCTCTCCACCAACTCGGTCCCGAGGTGCGTGAAGACCCGAGACGCCTCGATGGCGAGCGCGGCCTGGCGTGCGAAGTGGCTCAGCAGCTGCATGTCCCCGCTGCTGTCGGCCCCCTCGCGGTTTCGGTCCAGCACCTCGATCGCGCCGATCATCTGTCGCTCGGTCTCGAGCGGCATTGCGAGGATCGATCTCGGCACGTATCCGGTCTCTGAGGCGAAGCCCGAAGCGAAGCGCGGGTCCTGCGTGACGTCTGCGATCGCAATGGGCTGTCCCGACGTCACGACCCAGCCGGCGATCCCTTGGTTGACCGAGACCCTCATGCCGATGACCTCATCGGCTCCTGCGCCGCTGGCGACGTGGAAGGTAAGGAACTCATTGGCCTCATCGAGGAGCGCGAGCGAGCATGCCGCCGCGTTGAAGATCGTGCGGGCCGTGTCCGTGATCGATTGCAGCAACTCGTTATGTCCGACCGGGGCGATGGCGGCGCCGGTATCCGTCGCCGTCTCGGCGAACTCTCTTAGCAAACTGCGCATGTCGTCAGGCATCGGCGCCTCCTGAGCTGGTTCGACTGAGGGACGGGTGAGTCGCACCCAAACGATTGGCCATGGATGTCATCAGCATGACCGGAGGAGCGGGAGATTGCTGCACGCTGGCCATGAAGTCCTCGCCGGCGATCCTGTATACGGCCCCCTCGGTCCGCGCCGTGACCGTGGCGGTCCGCGGCAGGTTCTCGAGGAGCCCTATCTCGCCGAAGTAGTCGCCCTCCCCGAGTTCATTGACGACGGTTTCGTTCGTTCCCGTTTCGCCCCGGGATGTGACTACGAACGTTCCACTCTCGATCACGAAGAAGTCATCGGCTGGCTCGCCCTCCCGGACGATCACTTGACCGGGTTCCACTTGCTGGCGGGTCGCGGCGGCCGCCAATGCCTCGAGGGTTTGCCGCGTCGCCCCTTCGAAGGCACCGCACCTCTCCAGGAGGGCAACGACCGGTGCCAGCTCGTCCATCGTCTTGTTCGCGACGTTGCGCAGGGCTCGGAGCTTGGGGATCGATAGGAGGGAGATCCCGGGAAGAGTCAGGCCCACCAGCAAGAGGGCGCCCTTGAGCCCCAACCAGCGAACCAGGAGGGGAGCGAGGATCGAGCCGAGCAGCATCGCCGCGACGCTTAAGGAATCGAGGATGCCGAACACCCGCGCCAGGAGATGCTCCGGGACGACGCGCTGGAGGATGGTCACGCCGATCACGTCGAAAAGGATCGCCCCCGCGCCGATCACCGCCATGAGGAAGAGAGCCAGGATGACGACTTCCGTCCCGGCCAGCGCGGCGAAGGGAAGCCCCATCAGTCCCACCGCGACCAGGAGAACGACGTCCCCCCGCCTGGAAGAAGCGATGCGGCCCGTGACCATTGCGGCGGCGATGCCCCCGAAACCGATCGCGGTGGTCAGCCAGCCCACGCCTTCGGATCCCATCTCGAGTGGGCCCTCTGCCAGCAGCACGATGAACACGAGCTCGAACCCATAGAGGGCGGCGGCCGCGATCAAGAGCGCCACTAATAGAGAAGCGGCGCCCGAAGCACGGATCCCGCTGAAGCCCTCCACGATCCGCCGGCCTATGCCTTGCGGCTCCTCGGCATCTTGAACGGCCTGACTGCGCGTCCTCACTCGCGACGCGAAGA
>JAXDJL010000258.1:0-3374 GCA_034665685.1 Actinomycetota bacterium
TTTCTCTGCCGCCAGCGGAACAAAACGAAAGGCGAGCCCCGAAGCCAGCCCAGGGTGGCACGCCAAGAATGATGTGGAGCTGCCGGGAATCGAACCCGGGTCCCTCGATCCCAAGGTAGGGCTTCTACGAGCGTAGTTCGTGGAAAGTTTTCGGCTTCGGCCGGCCCACGAACAGCGGCGACCGATGCCTAGCTCGAGAAAGATTTCCCCTCCATCGCCTCGAGCGATCTCCGGAGGGTAAGCCTGCTATGCGACGCCGGGTCCCAAGATCGCAGGCGCATCTTGGGCCGACGGCCATCTTTTAGGAGATGGCGACCGTGCTATTAAGCAGCGGCAGTTATTAAGTTCCCAGAGGATTAACGAGGTCACACCGGGAGTCCTCGGCTCGCTTCACCTACCTCGGTCAATCAAGGTCGAGACCAGTTCAGCCCCATGATTGAGCATCCCGGAACCCGCTTGGGGACCTAGATGCCGATTGACCTTCTTTTCAATGTGCTTGATGAGTGTCGGCGAAAAGCCGCCACCACTGTATAGAACGCCTTCGAGGGATCCTTGCTTCCGTCGATCCCTCAGCAGGAGCCCGACTCCGGGGCGCCTCCCGTTACTACGTGCCACGTCACTCCCGCGGCCCGCGTATGCGTCGCCTCCATGCAGAACGTGGTCGGGTCGCCCGAGACGATCGAAAGAGTGACTTCGGGAGGAACGTTGAGGCCCTCGCTCTGGAGCACGTTCGGGTTGGTGGTGTACGACCCCGTGTTCGCGCGGAACGTCTCCTGGGCTGCGGCGGCGTTCCGAAGCGTCGTCTCGAGCTGCAACGTCGTGGCTTTGTCCACCTGATCGAGAGTTTCCTGGCCCCCGACCGACGCGCTGGTGCAGGACACGCCGAGCAGGGCGCAAGCGAAGAGCGCCGACGCCGTCCTACCCACTCTGCGTTTCGAAATGAACACGGAGGGGAATCGTAAGACTTGCTTTGCTCGGGGGGGAACCGACCCAGTGAGTCGACTGAGGAAGGGAGGCAGAATGAACGTCGTCACGATCCTGGTGATCGTCTTACTCGTGCTGGCGATCCTTTACTTCGCCCGCAGGGCGTAGGCGCCTGCCGCATATTTCTCGGGTGGGTGGTCATCTCCGGCCACCCACCTTCGCTTCTTCGTCGACCGACGGAGCTTTGCTTCCGAACCGGCGAGGATCTTTCCCATCAGGCATCCCCAGAGTCTGACTGCCCTGGCCCATCGCGGCAAACGGCCGGTGCCTTAGCGCCGCCGGCCCTCCGCCTGTCGCATCGAGCGTTCGGCGTCTCTTTGAGCGGTCGATGCCCGCTTGTCGTGCAGCTTCTTGCCCTTGCCCAGGGCGAGCTCGGCCTTGGCGAGCCCCTCCTTGAAGTAGAGACGAAGAGGTACGAGCGTCAGTCCCTCGCGCGAGACCTTCGCGTCGAGACGATCGATCTCCGAACGATGCAGCAGCAGCTTCCTGGGACGGAGCGGATCGTGGTTGCCGCGGTTGCCATGTGAGTACGGGGCGATGTGACATTGGAGCAGCCAGGCCTCCCCATCGCGGATGACCGCGTATGCGTCGGTCAGGTTCGCCTTTCCCGCCCGGCACGATTTGACCTCCGTGCCCACAAGCTGGATCCCTGCCTCGAACCGCTCATCGAGCGCGTACTCGTGGCGAGCTTTGCGGTTGTCGGTGATGAGTTTGGTGCCGTCGTCCTTGGGCGTCATCAGCCCCCGCCGGAGTCCAGTATCTCCATCCAACGCGGGACGACCCGAAGCGCTGTTCGTAACTGCTTGGCCAGCTTCACGACCCGGATGTTGGGTTCGATGCCGCGCCCGTTGATGTTGCGGCCGGCGGGAGTGAGATACGCGGCCGTCGTGAACTTGAGGGCAGAGGAGTCGGGCAGTTCGATGACCTGCTGCACCGAGCCCTTCCCGTACGTCTTGACGCCGACCAGCGGCGCTCTCTTTCGGTCCTGCAGCGCGCCGGCAACGATCTCGGACGCACTTGCGGTGCCCTCATTAACGAGGACCACCAACGGCAGGTCTTCGAACGCATCACCCTCGGCGTCGTACGGGACGTCTTTCGATCCCGGCTCCCGGTAGGTGACGATGAGCCCGTCCTCGATGAAGACGCTGGCCACCTTTATGCCCTCGTCGAACAGGCCGCCACCGTTGTCGCGCAGGTCCAGGACGATGCCCGTAGCCCCTTTGTCCAAGAGTTCCTCTACAGCGTCTCTGACCTGCTCCCCCGCGTGATTCGCGAAGTTGAACAGGCGGATGTAACCAACGTCACCCTTCATCTCCTTGGTGAGGTTGGGGAGCTCAATCTCTTCACGCGTGATGTTGAAGTCGAGGATCTGGCCGGCCCGCTCGACCTTCAAGCGCACCTCGCTGCCCTCGGGACCCTTGATCAGGGCGACCGCTTCGTCGGTGTCGAGACTTCCCACGCGTCGACCGTTGATCTCCCTGATCAGATCGCCTCGCTTGAGACCGGCGTCGAGCGCCGGCGTGGCCGGCAGCACCGAAACGATGCGAAGGCCCTTGTCCCCCACCTTCAGCCACACGCCGATACCGGAGAAGCTGCCCGAGGTCAGTTCGCTGAAGGTGTCGTAACTCTTGGGCGAGAAGAAGTACGCGTACGGGTCGCCCTCCTTCTTCTTGAGGGTCTCCACCATGCCCTTGATCGCGCCGTGCGCGAGCTCCTCCGGAGTCGGCTTCTCGACGGAGCGGGACAGGATCTCGTCGTACGCCTCTTCGATCGCGGCCGACGCGGCGTCTCCGCCGCGTCCGAAGATCGTTACGCGTCCGTCACCCTTACCAACCGTGAACCCAAGGGTGAATGCCCCGAACGCAAGAACGAACACGGCCAGGGTGAGAACGACGTACTTCTGCCAGCGCAACATCGAACCAGGGTAGTGGGTCTGGAGTCGCTACTGGAGATACGGCATGGGATCAACGGGTGTTCCGTTGATACGCACCTCGAAGTGGAGGTGTGGGCCGGTGCAATATCCCGTGCAGCCGACGCTCCCGACCTGCTGGCCGCGGCCGACGGATTGACCGGTGCCGACGAAGAAGGCCGAGAGATGGTTGTAGGTAGTCGAGAGCCCGCCGCCGTGATCGACGACCACAACGTTCCCGTAACCGCTCATCGCGCCCACGTAGGTGACCGTCCCGTTGTCCGCGGCATAGACGGGGGCACCGTAAGGGGCGCCGATGTCGATGCCCGTGTGGAGCCGCGTGTCACCGAAGATCGGGTGCGTCCTGTAGCCGAACGGGCTCGTCACGGGACCGGCGGCCGGCCAGGCAAGCTGTCCACTTCCGAAAGCCCCGGGGGAGGTCGGTACCGGAACGCTGGTTTGCGCCGCCGCATCCGCTTCC
>JAXDJL010000259.1:0-6060 GCA_034665685.1 Actinomycetota bacterium
ACGACGGATTCCCAATCGCCGAGGAAGGGGATGTGGTCCTCTCCCTCCAGCTCCACGAGCTTGGAGCCCGGGATCTTGCCGGCGAGGTAGCGGCCGTTCTCCACCGGCACCAGCATGTCGTTCTTACGATGGAGCACCAGCGTCGGTACGTTGATCGTTGGCAGAACGTGGCGCACGTCGGTGTTGGCGAGGACGTCATATGCACCGCGCAACGCATCGGGCGTCACAGAGTTTCGCATCCAGCGCGCCCCCCACCGCTGGAATCGCGGGTCCAGGCCCGCGCTCGGGTTCATGAGGAACGCGAACTCCTCCTGCCCCCACGCGTTGACAAGGAAATCGACTTGGTCGGCGCGCTCTTCCGGTGTGGGGGCCCACGGGTAGTCGTCTTGCCGCGATGTCGTGGCGTAAGACCCGTAGAGCACGAGGTGCGTGACGCGCTGCGGATGTGATGCCGCGATGAGAGCGCAGAGCGCTCCTGAGTCGTTAAGTCCGATCAGCGCGGTTCGCTCGCTCCCGACGGCGTCGAGAACTGCAAGGACATCGTCCATCCCCTCCTCGAGTGTGGCCGTCCCATGCGTCCGGTCGGAGAGCCCCGACCCCCTTCGGTCCAGCAGGATCAACCGCGAGAACGAGCCGAGGCGTTCCATGCCCGAAGCGATCGGGGGGTACTCCTCGATGAGGTCGAGGTTCGAGGCCCACGTCGGCACGAACATCACGTCGTAGGGCCCGTCGCCGGTCGTGCGGTAGGCGATGTGGACGTCGCCGTTCTGTGCGTAGCGCACGGTGTCCGTCATGACCCCCTCAGTCTACGGACGGATCGGACTTTCTACTTGTAGACCTGCCGGCGGAAGACATCGGTGGCGAGCGACTCCACCCGGTCGAGGATCAGCATCCCGTCGAGGTGGTCGATCTCGTGCTGGAAGGCTCGGGCCTCGAACCCTCGAGTTGCGATGACCAGTTTCTCGCCCTCAGGCGAGCGCCCGGACACAACTATCTCGTCCGCTCGGCCCACGTTGGCCGTCAGGTCGGGAACGCTCATGCATCCCTCGCGGCCGACCTTCCTGCCGGCGCGTTCGACGATGACTGGGTCGAGCATCACGACTAGGCCGTGGCAGACGGTGGTCTTCGGATGTCCCGTGACGTCGAGAGCGAACGCTCGGCGCGACACGCCTATCTGTGGAGCGGCCAGACCCACGCAGGCCGGAGAGGCTCGCATCGTGTCGACGAGGTCCGCGACGAGGGCATCCTCGGAGTCGGCTCCGACGGACTCGGCCCTCACCTTCAGGACGCGGTCGGGCAGTGTGACGACCGCTCGAACGGCCATCGGTCAGAAGACGTCCGGCTCGATCGGTCTGACGCTTATCTCGACGCCCAGTCGCTCCCTCAGGTCGGCGAGCTCCGCTTCGATATCGGTGCCGGAAGGAGCGGTCACCTCGAGCATCAGCGCGTAGACGGGCCGGTTTCCCTCGCCGATCACTCGGGAGGTGAGGTCGGTGATGTTGATGGACCTGTCGCTGAGGCGCCCGGTCACGCTGAACACGATGCCGGGGTGGTCGGCGCCGTACACGGAGACCATGTGGGTCGGAGGATCGACTCGCGGGCCGGCGCCCTCTAATGAGCCGGCGGTGATGATCACTCCCAGCGCCTCCCCGGCGGCTGCGAGGCGTTCCTCGAGAACCGCCTGCTCGACCCCGTCGGGCACGGCCACGACGAGCACCATCGCGAAATGACCGCCCAGGATGGTCGACGTCGCGTCCTCGAGGTTGCATCCGAGCTCGTAGAGGACCTCCGCGACGCCGGCGACGATCCCCGGGCGGTCCTTCCCCACGACGCTCACGGCTACCGATCCACTCACATGGTCGACAGTAGCGCGGGCGGTCCGGGGTCCTGGGCCTCCCGCCTGGGGTCGTTCGACTGGGCTTAACAAGTTATCGACACCAAGAGTTAGCATCGCCAAAGTGTCTTCGAGGAGAGGTGGATGAAAAACGAAGCGGTCGATCTGACAGAGCACGAAGGTCTGCGAGCTGCGCTCGATCAGAAGGAGACGGCGTTGAGGCTGGTGTCGTCGCAGATCCCGTTGATCTCCTGGGCGACCGACGCCGCGCTGAAGTTCACCTCCTCGACCGGCTCGGGACTTCCCCTCGTCGACCTGGAAGAAGGCCAGGTGGTGGGCACGACGCTCCCCGACTTCCTCGGCGATGACGAGACCTCCCTCGAACCAGTCGCGGCCTCACGACGCGCCCTGGAGGGAGAGACGGTCTCCTTCGAGATCGAGTGGGCCGGACATTGCTTCACGGCGCTCGTCGGGCCTCGCTACAACAAGGACGGAGCGATCATCGGCACCACAGGCGTCGCCGTCGACCAGACCCGGCAGCTCGACCTCGAGTCGCAGGTCCGGATGCTGACGGAGGAATTGGCGCGCCTACGTCGTGCCATCCGAGAAGGGTCCACGATCACGATGCCGGACACTTCGTCGGAGTCCGAGCCGATCTCTGTGAACGTCCTCGAAATAGAGCCGGACAACTACGTGGTGAAGCGGAGTGGCGAGGAGATCTCACTCACGCCTATCGAGTTCCGCTTGCTCGTCGAGCTGGCTAAGAATCCCAACAAGGTTCTGTCACGGCCGATCTTGCTCGAGCGCGTTTGGGGCTACGACTTCATGGGAGGAGCGGCGGTCGTCAACATGGCCATCCGGCGGCTGCGCGAGAAGGTAGAGCTCGACGCGTCCGAACCCTCACTGATCCAGACGGTCCGGGGAGTGGGCTACCGCCTCGTCGACGACTAGGCCGTGGCGTCGGGGGCACGTCGGGAAGCTGGGGCCCTCCAGGTGTCGAGGTCGCGCGCCGCTCGCTCGATCCGCTCGCAGTTCTCGAAGGCCATCCTCACCAATTCGCGGCGCTTCGCCTCGTCGTAAGAAGCCCAATTCTTGTGCAGGAGCTCCAGGAAGCCGCGCACGACCCAAGCACCACCGCGCAGATCGTGGCATATGTCGCTTAGACGAGAGCGCTCGTCGGCGTCGAGTTCCATAAGAGTCCCCCAGTGGCCTGTTTAGGTATCTTGCGGGGTCTTCTCGCGCTCCCACAATAGTTAGAAATGACTATTCGGGGGTCCCATCCGGGCCAGATGTCTGCTCCATATACGTATGTCCCACTAGCCGGCCCGCTGCGGATAATCAAGATGACGGGGAAGGCTCCGTCTCTGGAGAAAGCGGGTGCGGCGGTGAAGATTACGAGCACTCCCCGCGCTGTCGCTCGCCGACCCAACCGCTCGCATTCGCGCGACCGTTCGACCCACCAGATCCTCCTGGTCGAAGACGATCCCGCCGACGCTTTCCTCGTCCGCGAGCTTCTCTCCGGTCTTCGTCTCGAAGGGTTCGGGATAACGCACGTAAGGAATCTGAGTGACGCGCTGGACGCCATCCGGTCGACGGAGGTGGCCTGTGTGCTCCTCGACCTCGGCCTGCCGGACGGGAACGGCCTCGCCGTCGTGGAGCGTGTTCTGGAGACCCGGCCCGATGTGCCGGTGGTCGTGTTGACCGGCCTGGCCGACGAGGACGTCGCCACCCGCGCGGTCCACCGAGGCGCCCAGGACTATCTCGTCAAGCATTCGGTAGATGGGTTGCTCCTCGCCCGCTCGGTTCGATACGCGATCGAGCGAAAGAGGCTCGAGACCGAGCTGTCGCATCAAGCCCTGCATGACTCTCTTACTGGTTTGCCGAACCGCCTGCTCTTCCTCGACCGGCTCCGGATCGCTCTTGCAAAGGCAGAACGCCGCGACTCGACCCTCGCCGTTCTCTTCCTTGACCTCGATAACTTCAAGCTGATCAACGACAGCCTGGGCCACGATGCCGGCGATGCCGTGTTGAAACAGGTGGGCCTCCGGCTGGAGGACATGATGCGCGACGGAGACACGGTTGCTCGCCTCGGTGGTGATGAGTTCACGATCCTCTGCGATGACCTCGCGAGCATCGATCAGGTTGCCGATCTATCGGAACGGATCATCGCGGCGTTGGCCGGGCCGTTCGAGGTGCAGGGACGCGAGATATACGTCGGTGCCAGCATGGGCATCGCGCTTCCAAGTGAGGCCCATCATCTCCCACAGGATCTTCTGCGAAACGCGGACGCGGCGATGTACAAAGCCAAGCGCAAGGGGCGCGGCCGCTCAGAGGTCTTCGACGATTCGATGCACGCTGAGGTGATGGAGCGTCTCGAGATGGAGCGTGCCTTGCGCGCGGCATTGCAACGCCGAGAGTTCCATCTCGTCTTTCAACCGATCGTGGATTTCGGCGACGGCCGGCCCGTTTCTTTCGAAGCGCTCGCCCGCTGGGATCACCCCGACAAAGGCATCCTCGATCCCGAATCGTTCATCCCTCTGGCCGAAGAGACGGGAGTCATCGTTCCCCTTGGACGCTGGGTGCTTGGCGAGGCCTGCGCGCAGGCCATGGCCTGGCGCGAGGTCGGCGGGGATCTTGCGCTGTTGGGAGTGAGCGTCAACGTCTCTCCGAGTCAGATCGCGGATGCGGACCTCGTTGCGGACGTACGGAGCGCTCTCGATGCCTCCGGACTCGAGCCCAAGCTCCTCACGTTGGAGCTGACCGAGAGCACGCTCATGCATCTGGGCGACGACGCCGAAACTCAGCTGGCAATGGTGAAGGCGCTGGGGGTGCAGATCGCGCTGGACGATTTCGGCGTCGGCTACTCCTCGCTCAGCTACCTTCAGCGTTTCCCGATCGATGTGGTCAAGGTGGATCGCTCCTTCATCCAACAGATCGGTGACTCGCACGAGAAGTGGGCTTTCGCCCGGGCGATCGTGGCGCTGACCCGGACCCTGGAGCTGCAAACCGTGGCCGAAGGGGTCGAGCTGATGGAGCAGGCCGAGGAGTTGCGCCAGATGAACTGTGCCTTCGGCCAGGGCTACCTCTTCTCTCGCCCGATGACGGGCTCGGAGGCCCTTGGGTTCGTAGCGGCCTGGCGCCCGGAATAGGCGAATCGTCCGTATCTGAGGGCTCTCGCGCCCCCTGTGCCGAAACTACTTATTGGCTCGCGCGCTCCGCTCCGCCACCATTAGAAGCGAGGGAATGGCCGTGTCGAGAGGAGATCAGTGGTGGCTCTAAGGGTGGTCGTCGTCGACGATCAGCCGACTTTTCGGATGCTTTTGGAAGCTTCGATGGGGTCGGAATGTGAAGTGGTGGGGGAGGCCTCGAACGGGGCCGAGGCCCTGGCGCAGGTTGCCACGCTCCGGCCCGACATCGTGATCATGGATCTCGAGATGCCGGCCATGGACGGGATCGAGGCGACCAAGAGCATCAAGCAACTCTTCCCCGATATACGCGTCTACTGCTTCACGTGCATGAGCGACGACACCGGGAGGCTCACCGAGATGCTCGCGGCCGGCGCCACCGCCAACTTCGACAAATCGAACCTCACCGGGCTGCTCACCGCCATCGCCATCTGAGGCGCCTCGTTCCGGATAAGCCGCCCCCTTTGCTCTAGGGTCGTTCGATGGCCGAACGACTGGTTGTCATCGGGGGAGACGCCGCGGGGATGAGCGGCGCGTCGCAAGCTCGCCGTCGCCGAGGTCCTGAAGATCTCGAGATAGTGGCATTCGAGCGGGGCGCATATACGTCTTATTCAGCCTGCGGCATCCCGTATCTGATCTCCGGCGTCGTCGACGACGAGGACGACCTCATCACGCGCAAGCCCGAGGAGTTCCGATCGAGGCAACAGATAGACGCTCGCACCGGCCATGAGGTCACCGAGATAGACCTGGCCGGACGCGCGGTGCACGTCCGTGATCTCGAACGAGCGCGCGAGTGGTGGGAACCGTTCGATCAGTTGCTCATCGCAACGGGCGGGACCCCCGCGAAGCCTGCTCTCGAGGGAGTGGACGCCGGGGGGATATTCGGCGTTCAGACGCTGGGCGATGGTCATTCCATCATCGAAGCGCTCGAGAAGGAAGGACCGAAGCGAGCTGTCGTCGTGGGTGCCGGCTACATCGGGATCGAGATGGCGGAGGCCTTCGTGAAACGGGGGATAGAGGTGACCGTGATCGAGCGGGGGC
>JAXDJL010000260.1:0-5043 GCA_034665685.1 Actinomycetota bacterium
CGCGTCCGCAAGCGGGACGGAGTAGAGGATCGAGCGCAAGAGGTAAGGATTCAACGCGACCACGAGCTTCTGCGCCTGGCGGACCGACGACCTGTCGGTGAAGGGCTGCGCGTGGAAGTGGAGGAGATCGACGACCGCGCCGCGCCGAGCCATGCGCCAGGCCGCGACCGGCGAGTCGATGCCCCCGGACAGAAGGGCAAGCATCCGCTCCGAGGTTCCCACGGGAAGCCCGCCGGCGCCCGCCAGCCGATCCCGGTACACGATGGCGGCGTTGCCGAACAGCTCGATCCAAACGGTGGCGTCGGCGGTCTTCAGATCGACGGGGGCGCCGGTGGCGGCTTGAACGTGCGTTCCGACCATCTCGTTGACCTCGTGCGCAGAATGCGGGAAGTCCGCGTACGACTTGCGCGTCTTGATCCGGAACGATCCGAACGGCGAGGCGTCGAGCAACTCGAGCGCGCAGCTCGAAAGCGAACCGATGTCCGGGTCGACCCGCCGACCGGCCCCCACGTATGCGACGCCGAACACATCCGCGGTGCGCCGGGCCGCTTCCTCGAGGAGAGGTTCGGGGCCGAAGTCGACGACGATCCGCCCGAAGCCGTTCCGGATCCTCTTGTATCCGGTGCCTCGCAGAGCGCGCGTGATGTTGCGCGTCAGGCTGTGCTCGAAGAATCCCCGGTTACGGCCCTTGAGGCCGATCTCTGCGTAGTGCGCGATGAGCGCATCCATCGGTCACGCCTCTTCGAGGCCCACGGAGAACAAGGACTCCACATCGTGGCGGGAGTAGACCTTGAACGCCACCAACGTCTGCGTCCTCTCGATCCCGGGGATCTTGGCGATCTCTTCAGACACGACTCGGGCGAGGTCGTCGTGGTCGCGAACGCGAACCATGATCACCAGGTCGTAGTCGCCGGCGACCGAGTAAACCTCGCTGACTCCGCCGATGTCCGCGACCGCTTGCGCGGTCTCGGGTATCTGGTGGACGTTGCAGACGGCAAGGACCACGGTCGTAACCATGAGGAGAGGCTAACGCACGGTGCTGCGGAGGAGCTTCTAGTTAGATCGTCACCATGTCCCGGAGCTTGCCGGGTGTGCTGGGGTGACGAAGCTTCGACAGCGCCTTGGCTTCGATCTGACGGATGCGCTCGCGGGTGAGGCTGAACTCCTTGCCCACCTCTTCCAGCGTCCGGGGCTCGCCGGTCACGAGACCGAACCGAAGCGCGAGCACCTTGCGCTCGCGGTCGGAAAGAGAACCGAGCATGTCCCACAGATCCTCCTGGCGGAGCGCAACAGCGGCCGCCTGGAACGGACCCTCAACGTCCTCGTCCTCGATGAAGTCGCCCAACTCGGCGTCTTCGTCACCGACCGGCTCGTGAAGCGAGACCGGCTCGGGAAGAACGCGGAAGGCCTCGCGGACCTTCTCCGCGCTGAGGTCGGACCCCTCTGCGATCTCGTCGATGGTGGGCTCGCGGCCCAGCTTCTCGAGCAGCTCCGACTGCACCTTGCGGACGCGGTAAAGCGTCTCGACCATGTGCACCGGGATGCGGATCGTGCGGGCCTTGTCTGCGATGGCGCGGGTGATTGCCTGGCGGATCCACCAGGTCGCGTAAGTGGAGAACTTGAAACCTCGCTGGTAGTCGAACTTCTCGACTGCGCGCATGAGGCCGAGGTTCCCTTCCTGGATCAGGTCGAGGAGCGGGAGGCCGGCGGCCGAGTACTTCTTCGCGATGGATACGACGAGACGGAGGTTCGACTGGATGAACCGGCGCTTCGCGGCGCGGCCCTCGCGAGCCTTCATCTGCAATTCCACGCGCTGCTTGTCCGAAAGCTTCTTCTTGCTCCCGTCGAGACGCTCCTGGGCCTTTTCGCCCTCTTCGATCGCTCGAGCGAGCTCGACCTCCTGGACGTCGGTCAGGAGGGGGTACTGGCCGATCTCGCGCAGGTACTGCCGTACGAGATCCTCATGTGCGGCTTCTTCCCTGGAGCCCCCGTAGGGCTGTGTTGCCTGGGCCATTGACTAACCTCTTTCCGACCTAGTCCGAACTGGGATTTTTCCTGCCGCGTCCTGTACGTGGTTTACGCCGCCGCGGATGAGCGTGAACTGTTTTTGTCGCTGGAGGACTCTTTCAACAATGGTACGAGAATCCCCTCCCCGGGGGAAGGGGTTAATCCTTGTGTCTCATACACAAAAACAGCGGCCGAAGGCCTTCTATTCCTGTCTTCTTTGGTGCCGGTCACAGTGCGTAGGCGCATGACAGCACCTGTAAACCATTGTTGAGCGCGCAAAGAGGCCCGAAAGTGGTCCGGATCACAGTCCGGCCCACCCTGGGGCCTCTTAGGTGAGAAAAGGCCTATTTGGCCGCTTCGTACCTCCGGTTTACCTCGTCCCAGTTCACGGTGTTCCACCAGGCCGAGATGTAGTCCGGCCTCTTGTTCTGGTACTTGAGGTAGTAGGCGTGCTCCCACACGTCGAGCCCGAAGATCGGGGTGTTGCCGTCGATGAGGGGCGAGTCCTGGTTGGGCAGGCTGATCACGTCGAGGCTGCCCTCCTTGGTCACCAGCCACGCCCAGCCGCTCCCGAAGTGGTTGGTGGCAGCGGTGTTGAACTTCTCCTGGAAGTCTTTGAAGGAGCCGAAGGCCTCGTCGATGGCCGATGCCACGGCTCCGTCGGGCTCACCTCCGCCGTCGGGCCCCATGATCTGCCAGAAGAGGGAGTGGTTGGAGTGACCTCCTCCGTGGTTCTTGACCGGGCCCCGGATGTCACCGGGGACCTTGTCGAAGTTCCGCAGCAGGTCGTCGACCGACTGCTCGGACAGGTCCTCGTGGCCCTCGAGGGCCGCGTTCAGCTTGTCCACGTAGGTCTGGTGGTGCTTCGTGTGATGGATCTCCATCGTGCGAGCATCGATATGAGGCTCGAGTGCGGAGTAGTCGTACGGTAGGTCCGGCAGCGTGTATTTGCCCATGCCGTGACTCCTTTCGATAGGTAGCGCCCTCTTTCTAGAGAGGCAGCCTAACCCTCGTCGTTAGTCCGCCCAAAAGGCTCCTACCTATGCCAACCGGCGGGGACGACATCTATTTCGGCCCCGCCGGTGGACCAGCGAAACGGCCGTTCGTGCTAGGCGGTCACCTTGACGTACTGCCACGGAGAGGCGTCTCCGAGATGTCCGGTTCCCGCGGGGAAGACGGCCTTCTCTCGGTATTCCCCCCTCGGCATATTCATCAGGAACATCGTGAAGTGGGAGCTCCCGTCGAGTGCGAACTCCTGCGCGGTCACGGTGTTCCACGACGATCCCGACCGGATCTGAACGACGAACTTGATCGGGGAGCCTGCGAAGTTGGGACTGACCGTCGCGGTGAGGAAGACGTTGTCGCCGTAGTGATACAGGCGGTACTTGTCCTTCGTGTCGTAGAAGCCGCTCATCCGGGCGGTCGTCACAATGAGAACGTTGACCGTCTTGGCGCGACTCTTGCTGGGAAGGTGCAGCCCGTCCCCCTCGTAGACGGCGGTGAAGGCCGTCTTCTCGCGCACGCGCAGGGTGGCCGTGACCTTCCCGCCGGTCGTGACCTTTGCCCGTTTCACAAGCGTCTTCGAGCCGCCACCCACCGACTTGTAGATGGCGAGGCTCTGGCCCGCGAGAGCGCCCTCCATGGAGAGCTTGCCGGTCACCGTCACCTGTGCACCGGAGCGGACCTTCGACTTGGAGACTTCGATCGAAGTGCTCGTCGGCTTTGCGTTCTTCGCAAGCACCCGGAACATCGACTTCTCGCGGAAGCCTCCCGTTACTACGAAGACCTTCTCCTGGTCCGGGCTCAGCTTCAGCGCTCCGCTCAAGAGATTGTTCTGGGTGCCCTCCCCGAAGTCGAAGCTTTTCTCGGGGGTGGAATCGCCGGCGGGGAACAGCAGGACGTCCGGGTCGTAGGAAGCGTCCTTGCCCGCCGCGACGGTGCCGTCCGGAGCCACTTCCACCGCGGTGGGATACGCACCTGTCGGAAGAGATCCGATCTTGCTGAGGTCGGACACGTTGAACACCTCGATCTCGTAGGGCGCGCCCGAGGCGGTGTACATCTTGGTCCCGTCTGCCGAGAAAGCGATGTCTCGGAAGCCGGCGCTCGCCTCCATCCTTTGGTCGTCCGTGAGGACCGGCGCGCCGGACGAGATGTCGTACTTGTAGATCGTCGGCGGTGAAAGTCCCATGTCGTAGGTGAGGAGAGTCGTCGGAGCGGCATCGCTTGCCGCCAGGCCGGTGCAGTCGAAGTCGCGCGCTCCCTCGGCGCTGCCGTAGCTGTTAACCGTGCCGTCGGTGACGTCGAGAGAGGTGAGCTTGCCGCCCCAGCTGCTGCACTCTCCCGTTCCGAACCACAGCCGATCACCCAACTTCACCAGCTGCGTACCGTCTCCGGGGAGCGGCACCGAGAAGGAGTCGGTCTCGGTGAGCGTCGTGGTGTCGATGACGTCTACCGCGGCGCTGTTCGCGAGCAACACGTAGAGGTTCGTGCCGTCGAGGGCCATCGCCGATGCGCCGGGCTCACCCGTGATGGTCTTGACCACCGCGCCGGAGAAGTTCAGCACGGAGATCGAGGACCCGCCCGCCCCACTCGAGACGAAGACGTGATCGTGCTGGGCGTCGACGACCATGCCGCCGAATCCCTCGAAGGGGAGCGTCGTTCCACCGGCCGCTTGTGCCGGCGTCGTTCCCACGGTTCCCACTGTTCCAACGGTTACCGCGCAAAGCACGGCTAAAGCTACGCGTCTCATTAGGTTCCCCCCACAAATAGGTAATAACTGGCTAAAAGGGGCATCGGCACCGGCCCGGGCGGGTCTTTAGTACGTAATTCCGGAGGGGCAGGAGGTCGAGGCTCTGTCCCGAAATAGGTGGATATGAGGACCCGAGGCATCCTGCCCCTTCTATTGGCCGGTTTGCTGGTCCCGCTCCTGTTGCATCTCGAGCCGGCGGCCTCGGCGCGGCTCACCCAACCCGGGGACTGCGTGGGACGGGTCGGGGGGCTCGACCTCCAGACGGCCACGATCGCCGAGCTCCGGAC
>JAXDJL010000261.1:0-3204 GCA_034665685.1 Actinomycetota bacterium
ATCAAAGACGAGCGCGACGTCCTTCTGGAGGCGGCGCGGCTGCCCGAGGTGGAGACGGACTTCCATGGCCGGCACGTGCTGCTGGTCGTGCGCGGCTACGACTACAAAGAGGACCTGGGGGCACTGCGCGCGTACATCCGAGAGGCCAGGCCGCTTCTGATCGCCGTTGACGGGGGAGCGGACGCGCTGCTGGATTTCGGACTCAAGCCGGACATGATCATCGGGGACATGGACTCCGTCACTACGGAGGCGCTCCTCTCGGGAGCGGAGCTCGTGGTGCACGCGTACGCCGGCGGTCACGCTCCCGGCCTCGAGCGCGTAACGGCCCTGGGGATGAACGCGGTGATATTCGAGGCGGGGGGAACCTCTGAGGACATCGCGATGCTCCTGGCATACGAGCACGGCGCCGAGCTGATCGTCGCGGTCGGAACCCACGTGAACCTGATCGAGTTCCTGGACAAGGGCCGGCGGGGCATGGCATCCACGTTCCTCGTGAGACTCCGCGTCGGAACGATCCTCGTCGACGCGAAAGGAGTCAGCAGGCTTTACCGCGGGAGGGTGCGGCGGATCGACATGATGATGCTGATCGGAGCGGCCGTGCTCACCCTGTTGGTGGCGTTGTCGTTGTCCCCCCTTGTTCGGCTCGAGCTGCAGCTCTTCTGGACGCAGATCCAGAACTCGTTCGACGCGGTTAAAGAGGCGATCTTCTCGTGATCGATTTCCGCTATCACCTGATATCGATCGTTGCGGTGCTGCTCGCTCTCAGCATCGGGATCGTCATGGGGACGGGCGTGTTGGGGGGGCCGCTGCTCGAGGACCTGAAGGACCGGGTCGAAGAGGTGCGGACGCAGAACGCAGAGCTGAGAGATGACATCAACGCGCTGCAAGCGCGGATCTCGGCGCAGCAGGAGTTCGCGGAGGCGACGGGTGAGTACCTGCTCCCCGGCAGGCTCGCCGGTGAGGACGTGGTCGTACTCGAGTTCGAGGGCGTGGCCGGGGGCCTCGTGGACGAGGTGCGGAACGAAGTGGAGGATGCGGGAGGGCGGATCGCCTCCACGATCAGCGTTTCGAAGAAGTTCGGCCTCGCGGATCAAACCGAGATCGACCAACTGGCACTGGTCCTCAGCTCCGCGTCCTCCGACCCGGACGAGTTGCGGCGAGAGGCGGCGGTTGCGATCGGGACGCAGTCCTCGGTGGTGGCAGGGGCGAACGACCCAACCGCGGCCGACCGAGTGAGATTGGAGTCGCTGGTGGAGGATCTAAGCGACGCCGGGTTCGTCTCGGTGAGCCGCGATGACGACGCCGTCACGGTCCCGAGCGGCGCCAGCTTCCTGGTTCTTGGGGGGGCCGAGTCACTTCCCCAATACGACCCGGCCGAGTTCACGGTCGCGCTCACCACTACTCTGTCGCGCGGCGGCGCAGGAGTGCTGGTCGCGGAGACCGATGCCAGCCAGTGGGGGATGGTCGTGACGATCCTCGACGATTCGGAAGCGCGCGATTCGGTCGCCACCGTCTCGGGAGCGGACAGGGTGCAGGGTCGGATCGCCGTGGTGCTGGGACTGGAGCGGGCGATCGCCGGATCGCCGGGACACTATGGGGTCGGCGAAGGGGCCGAACAACCGCTGCCCGATCCCAACTCCTAGTGGGCCACCCATAGATGGAGGGCGGAGGGGAGCGCTCGCTGGCCAGGGGGGCCGCGCTGGTCACGGCCCTTACCGCGATCTCGAGGCTGACGGGTTTCCTTCGCGTCGTCGCCATCGCGGCAGCGATGGGCACGACCTTCCTCGCGAACACGTATCAAACCGCGAACACCGCTCCTAATCTCATCTTCGAGCTCGTTGCCGCGGGCGTTCTGACTTCGGTGTTCGTCCCGACCTTCGTGGACTACCTCGTGAGAGGCGAGAGAGAGAAGAGTTGGGACGCCGCGAACGCGCTCACGTCCGTCGCGTTGGTTGGCTTGATCGTCATCGCGCTCGTCGTGGCGGCCCTCGCCCCATTGATCATGCGCCTGCTCCTCATCGGGGTAACTCGTGACGTCGTCCGAGAGAACGCGGTCTCGTTGGGCACGACCTTCCTCCGTCTGTTCGCTCCGCAGATCGTCTTCTACGGCGCGGGGATGATCATGACAGCGGCGCTGCATGCGCATCGCCGCTTCACGATGCCGGCCCTCGCTCCGATCTTCAACAACGTCGTCGTCATCGGCGTCTACCTGACGTACATCGCCATCCGGGAAGGGAACGGCAGCATCGGGTCCGTGTCGTCGGGAGAAGCTCTGCTTCTGGGGGCCGGTACCACCATGGGGGTTGTGGCCATGACGCTGTGCCTCCTTCCATCCCTGCGGCGCTTGGGGTGGCGTTTCCGGTTCGACTTCGATCCCCGGCACCCGGCCGTGCGGCGGGGGGCGAGACTCGGCGGTTGGGCGTTGGGGTACGCGGGCGGCTACCAGGCAGGGTTGATCGTCGTGCTCATCCTTGCGAACAGGATCGAAGGAGGCGTCGCCGCGTACCAGTGGGCCTACACCTTCTTCTATCTGCCGCACGCCCTCGTCGGGGTTCCCATCTTCAACGTCCTGTTCACCGCGATGGCCGAGCACGTCTCGCAAGAGAACCGAGCGGGCGTGGTCGAGCGACTGGTGCAGGGCCTCGCGATGCTTGCCTTCATCCTTCTGCCACTCAGTGGGCTGATGATCGTCGTCGCAGGACCCGTGGCGCGCCTAACGCTCGGATATGGACTGATGACCGTGGAGGGCGCGGCGCTCGTGGGTCGCGTTCTGTCGGCCTTCGCGTTGGGACTCGCCGCCTTCTCGAGCTTCCTGGTGATGACGCGAGCGTTCTACGCACTCAGCGACACGCGCACCCCCGCCGTCGTCAACGCCGGGACGATGGTGGCCGCGACCTCACTCGGTGCGCTCGCGTTCGCCGTCTTGCCCGAGTCGTGGGCCGTGGCTGGTCTGGCTCTCGGGCACTCGCTCGGCTACGTCCTTGGTGCCGTCGCCCTGGAGAGGAGACTCGCGACCAAGCTGGGGGCGGACCTCATCGGTGCACTGCGCAGCCCGCTGGCGAGGGCTCTTGCCGGTGCGTTCATCGCGACGGCCGTGATGACGGTCGTTCACAACCTGCTGCCTGATACGTCCAACCCCGCGCTCTTCGTCAACGTGGTTCTGACGACGGCGACCGGAGCGGGCGCCTTCTGGGCATCGATGAA
>JAXDJL010000262.1:0-3390 GCA_034665685.1 Actinomycetota bacterium
CCACTTTTCGATGGGCAGCTCTACCGTTAGATCGGTCTTGCTCTCGGAAAGCTCGAGCATCTCGGCCTCCATCGGAGTGCCGTACTCGGTCGCCCACGCCTCGACGGAGAACCTCATACCGCGACCCGCTCGACGCGGGAGCTCCCGCTCTCTTTGCTCACTCTGAACTGCAAGGGGACGCTGTCGGCCAGCTCGCGCACGTGCGTGACGACGCCGACCATGCGCCCCCCGCTTGCGAGTTTCTCGACCGTGTCGGCGACCGTTCGCAGCGTTTCGCCGTCGAGCGTCCCGAAGCCCTCGTCGAGGAAGATCGCATCGAGATGCGCCGCCCCCTTGGCGGAGAGATCGGCGAGCTGATCGGCAAGGGCCAAGGCCAGCGCAAGCGACGCGAGGAAGGTCTCTCCACCGGAGAGGGTGCGAGCGGACCTGATCTCGTTAGCGTTGTGCCGGTCCACTACCTGGAAGCTGCCCTTGTCGTCGATCGATAAGGCGTACTGCTCTTCCGACAGCTCGCTGAGTATCTCGGTCGCGCCCTCCACCAAACGCTCGAGAGCCGAGTTCACGATCCAGTTTTCGAACATCCCCGCCTTGGCCGAAAGGTGCTGGGCCAGTTGGTGATTCGTCTGCTGCTCCAGCTTGCAAGCCTTGAGCCGCGTCGTCATCTCGGCCGCGTCGGCGATCGCCTTCTCTATCCGCAAGACCTCCTCGGATGCCTGCGTGTGAGCCGCAACGACGGCTTCGAGCATCGATCCCGGCCCTACCTCTACGCCGCACTCGGCACACGATCGCCGAAGCGACTCGTTCAACTTGTCGAGTTTGGTTCGGAGTGCGTTGACCGCCTTATCTGCGGCCGCCGCTTCCTTGACGATCCCCGTCTTCCTCTCCTTGGCCCACTCGAGTAGTTGCTTCCAATCGTCCGCCAGGTCATCGCGCCGAGCGGGAGGGGGCTCAAGGGGCACGAGACCATCGCGCGTCTTGTCGAAAGCGGTCCTCAGGTCACTTTCTCGGACCGAGGCTTCGTCGAGATCTGCTCTTGCTTCGGCGAGCTCATCTCGAGCATCTCGCTCGGCATCGCGCTTCTTCTCGAGGGCTTCATGCGCGCTCTCGACCTTGGCAAGCGTGGTCTCCACCTTCGTTCGGTTGGAATGGTCCTTCAGCTCGTCTTTGAGATGGGCGAGCTGCTCCTCGAGGCTCTCAACCGTTGCCTCGGCCCCCGCAAGCTTGGAGGTGGCCCCGGCCCCGGCGTCCACCGCTTTCTTCATCGCGCCTCGAGCGGCGTCGAGGGCTTTCTCGGCTTGCTCGACGCCCTTGCGGCCCGCGTGGTGCGGCACCTTGCCGACCGGTTGCAGGCAGACGGGACATTCGTCCCCCTTGCCCAACCCGGCCGCCAGATGCGCGGCCAGGTTCGCGTCGCGCGCGTCATTGAGAGCAATCTCCGCCGCCTCGACGTTCGTTTCGGCGGTCGCGAGGGCCTTTGCGGCGGCGGTCGCGGCAGTAGAGGTTTTCTTAAGAGCCGTCTTCTCGGTTGCGACCTTCGCCTGCAGCGCGCCCTGCCGGTCGTGTGCCTTCAGCGCCGCCTTGAGAGGACCGCTCTCCGGCAGCCCTTTGACCAGCTTCACGGCTGCCTCGACCGAGGCGGTCGCTCCCGCCAGCACCTTGTCCACCTCCGAAACCTTCTTCCGACGGCGGACGAGCTCTTTCCCGAGATCGGCGATGCCCGGCGGGATCTCGAGCTTGCCGATCCTGTCCATCCACGTGCGGAGCTCGTCTACCTCTTCCTCGGCGCGTTGTATGTCCTTCGCGAGGCTGCTTAGCTGAGGATCCGCCTTCGCTATCTCGGAGCGCAGTTCCTTCAACCGGCTCGAGTTGCGGCGCGCATCGTTCAGCCGTTCGTCCGTGGCGAAGCTGAGGTCCTTGTTCAGCCGCTCCTCGAGTATCTGAATCTCGTATTTGGCCTCGGCCGCGGCGTTGTTCGCCGCTTGCCGCATCTGGTCGTAGATGCCGAGGTGTAAGAGCTCGACGAGGAGGTCCTGACGGTCCTTTGGATCGTCGTGCAGGAAGCGCGCGAATTCTCCTTGCGGGAGGACCACACAGCGCGTGAAGTGTTCGAAGGACAGGCCGAGGAGCTTGGCGACCTCGCGTGAGAGCTCATCGGCGTTTCCCGCGATCACCTCGCCGTTCTTCTCGAGGCGCGCTTCCTTTGTGCTGGCTCCGCCCTTCGGGCTGCGTCGGACGACACGCGCGGCGGAATAGGGGTCTCCGTTCACGACGAAGTCCAGCCGAACCTTGGCCTCTAGCTCTC
Source organism: Actinomycetota bacterium (assembly GCA_034665685.1). Taxonomy (GTDB): domain Bacteria; phylum Actinomycetota; class CADDZG01; order CADDZG01; family WHSQ01; genus JAUJNU01. The sequence goes on from JAXDJL010000262.1 coordinate 2,303, forward strand.
CCGAGGAGATGACCGGCGCGACCAGCCGTCGGTCTTCGTAGCGGGGCACCGAGCCATACAGAGCGAAACAGATCGCGTCGATGATCGTGGACTTTCCGGAGCCCGTCGGCCCCACGAGCGCGAAGTACTCAGCACCATCGAGGTCGATGACTGTGTGCTCTCGGAAGCTGGTGAAGCCGGTGAGCTCAAGCCGAGTCGGACGCATAGGTCTCCTCGTAGAGCCGGTCGAACAAGCTGAGGAGCGCGGGATCCTCGATGTCCTTGGTGGTCAGGTACTCGGCGAACAGATCGTGAGGGGATGCGCCGAGGTTCCGCTCTTCTGTGCGTCCCGGCTCTCGCTCGGGCGCATCGATGATGACTTTCACGGCCTCAGGGAACAGAGCGCGCACCTCGTCACCCAATCCCACCCGCGCCATCTCTCGGACCCGCACCCGAAGGTAGTCCTCGCCGGTCGTGCCCTCCAACGCCTGTAGGTCGGAGAGGGTTCCAGTGATCGTTCGCAGTCTTCTCCCGCTCTTTATCGGAACCGGCCGGATCTCTGCGGGGACGCCGGGAGACGCTTCGACGATCAACGCGTAGCGATCGTCCTCGGAGTCGGAGAAGTCGAGGTGCATTGGGGAGCCGCAGTAATAGATCGGGCAGGGACCGGCCATCTTCTGCATCTTGTGGATGTGTCCCAGCGCTACGTAGTGCGCATTCGCCGGGAACACACTGGCCGCGACGCAGTAGTCGAGGATCGTGTGAGCCGTACGCTCGCCGCCCCCGTGCTCGGCCGCCCCAATCGTGAGGTGCGCGGCCACGATGTTGACGGCGTCGTCGGCGAAGGACGCCGTGAGCCTGGTGAGGATGCGCCGCATTCGCTCCTCGAAGTGGCCCGACATCTGGTCGGCGTCCTCGGACATGAGCTGATCGATCCGGATGATGTGACGTTGGGAGAGCCACGGCACGGTCGCGATGCGGGCCTTCTCGCCGCTGCGCGTCGTGATCTCGAGACACGTAGCCTCGCGCGGGTTCGCCCGAACGCTAACCCCCGCGATCTCGAACAGCGGTCCGACGGCTGCCAGGCGGTGCTCGTTGTCGTGGTTGCC
>JAXDJL010000263.1:0-25246 GCA_034665685.1 Actinomycetota bacterium
AGTTGGGATCCTCCCAAGGAAGGAGCCACCAGCACACCATCGAGATCTGAACCACCGTTTTCGCCTTCGCCACCTTCGAGGCGGGCAGGGTGCCGCCTCCGCTGACGATGCTGGTGCGAAGTATCTGGACGGCGACCTCGCGGAACCCGATCACCAGCGCGGCCCACAAGGGGAAGTCGCGTGTATCGACGAGGACCACGAGCGCGGCGCCGACGAGGAGCTTGTCGGCCAGCGGGTCGAGGAACTGACCCAATCGGGAGATCGTGTTGTTCTTGCGCGCCAGATACCCATCCAGGGAGTCGGAGAGGGAGGCGATCAGGAAGACGGCGAACGCCGCGACCGCGGCTTCGGTGGAATCCCGGTACGCGAGCACCAGGAAGACCGGAACCAACGCGATCCGCGAGATCGTGATCGCGTTGGGCAGGTTCATCGAGTTCGAGGGTACCCAACGATGAGCTAAGGAATCGTCCCCTAGCCCTCGAGCTCCTTGGCCTTGGCCCTCTCGTCGCGGGTGATCCCGTACATCGCGTAGTCGTCCCGGCCTCGGGAAGAGGGCATGAAGCCGCGCATGGTCCCCTCGTACGTGTACCCGAGGCGGTCCAACACCTTCCTCATGGCGATGTTCTCCACCCAGGTCGAAGCCTGGACGCGCTCCGCCTCGCAGGCCTGGAAGAGATGGTCGGTCAAGAGAGCGAACGCTTCCCGGCCGAGGCCTCGGGAGCGATCGCCCACCGAGAACAACCCGATCCCGATCTCGTAAACCCCCGGGGGGAGGCCGTACTTCGGCTGGCGAGCATCGACCTCGCCGACCAAGCGGCCGTCGACCTCGATTGCGAGGTCCAGTCGCCCTTCGACCAATCGGCCCGAGCGCGCCATCCGCTCCTTCAACTGGGTGAGCGATGCCTGTCCGACGAGCGGCTCGCCGTCGATCGCCCGCGCGCGGTGAACGAGCTCCGCCTCCTCTATCCGGAAGGCGCGCAGGGTGACGCGGGGGCCGATCACGTGGGTCATGCGCGAGAGATTAGACGGTGACGGGCGCCGGCTCGTGGACGCCGACCAGGTCCGCCCCACCGTTGCCGGTTATAGAGACGTCCACGTAGTCGCCCGGGTGCAGATGAGCGTCCGTCGTGAACTCGATCTCGCCGTCGACCTCGGGTGCTTCGCGATGCGACCGCCCCGTCCATACGCCGGACTCGATGTCCAGCCGTTCGGTGAGCACCTCGAGCGTCCGGCCCACGAGAGATGACGCGCGACGCTCCATCGTCTGCTCCGCCGCCGCGGTGACGATATCTGCTCGCTCGCGCGTTAGGGGGGCCGGGACCTGCGACGGAAGGTCGTGGGACCGCGTTCCCTCCTCGCGCGAATAATTGAAGACACCGACCCAATCGAGGTCCGTCGAGCCCACGAAGGAGGCGACGTCCGCGGCGTCCTCGTCTGTCTCGCCCGGGAACCCCATGATGAAGGTCGAGCGCACGGCGGCGAGCGGGTCCAGCGTGCGTATCCGATCGATCATCCGCTCGAAGCGCGCCCGGCCCCCCCACCGGCCCATCGCCTTTAGAACCGGGGGCGACACGTGCTGCAGCGACAGGTCGAAGTAGGAGGCGATCTTGGGTGAGGAAACGATCTTGTCGATCAACCCATCGGTGACGCCCTGGGGGTGCAGATACATCAGCCGCATGCGGCGCAGCCCCTCGATCCGCTCGAGCCTCTCCAAGAGGCTCACGAAGTCTCCCTCGCCCGAGTCCCGGCCCCACATCACCGAGTCCTGGCTCACGAGCGACAGCTCCGTCACCCCGGAGGCAACGAGATGCCGCGCCTCCGTTTCGATCACCTCGATCGAACGAGAACGGAACTTCCCGCGCATCAACGGGATCGCGCAGAACGTGCACCCGCGGTCGCAACCCTCGGCGATCTTCACGTACGCCCAAGGCGCTCGTCCGAACCTCAATCGCGGGCTCGCGGCGATCGTGGCATCCCAGTAGGCCGGGTCGAACTTCGTTCCCGGGGAACCGTGCACCCTCTGCGTCAAAGTTCCCGCCGCCGCTCCCTCGGTGATCGCGGAGATGTCTCCGTACGCGGCGAAGTCGACGAAGGCGTCAACCTCGGGAAGCGCATCGGCAAGCTCGTCTGCGGAGCGAGCGACGAGGCAACCGGTGAGGATCAACCCCTTCAGGCCGCCCGTCTCCTTAAGCTCCGCCAGCTCGAGCACCTCATCGACCGTCTCGCGCCGCGCGGGGTCGATGAATCCGCAGGTGTTGACGAGCACGACCTCGGCCCCCTCGGGAGATTCGACGACCTCGTGCCCCTGCGCTGCGAGAAGGCCGCCGAGGCCCTCGGAATCGATGGCGTTCTTGGGACAGCCCAAGGTGACGATGGATACGCGCGACATCTCTCTCCCCGGCCTAGGTGATCGTGTCGATGTCGTCGGGGAGAACGATGGTCACGGGGTCACTCCCACCGGGCGGAGTCCCTACGTTCTGACCGTTCACGATCAGCTCCACTCCCTGGGGGAAGCCGAGCAGCATCTCGAGGCGATCGGTGGCCTGGAAGGACATCCGCTCGCCCTGGGGAACGAGGCCCTCGTTCACCACCTCGCCATCTTCAGTGACCCTGATCCAGCAATCGCCCTTCGAAGCGAGGATCACGAGCTTGATCCCGTCGTCGAATGCGATCTCTCCATCGTTCGGCGGCGTCTCGGAGGGACTGATCGAGGCGGACGGTTCGGCCGAGGGACTCACCTCGGTGGAGGGGCTCGGGGAGGACGAGGCCGAAGCGACCGGAGGCGACTTGTCTTCCGGCGCGGTCAAGACCCCGATCAACGCGAGCAGAACCAGCACGCCCCCTGTGATCGCCGCGGCGAGCTTCCAACTGCTGATGCGTGCGCCCGGCAGGCTGAAGCGCTCCCGGCCCTGACGTTCGAGCGCGGCGATCTGTGACGTTGCCACCTGCCCGGTGCCGAAGCGCGCGTCGAACTCGGTCATGAGGGGCTGGGGGTCGGCATGGAGGTACCGGGCGTAGGACTTGAGGAACCCTCTGACATAGGTGGGCGCGAGGAAGTCGAACTCGTCCGATTCCATCCTCATCAGGAAGTCGGGACGGATCCTTGTTTCCTCGGCGGCTCGTTCGATGCTGACCCGGCGTGATCGCCGGGCGGCTCGAAGATAGGCGCCCATGCTGCTCGGGTCGGTCACGGCACTCCGGTATCTATCGGGGAAATCCCTCCCAGAGGGGGACCGCCAATTATAGGAGCGCCCTGGTAGCGGGCTTTTTAACGGGCTGTAACGGCGTTCGTAAGACGCCGGAGCCGGGCTATGGGTTGCCCCTCGGAACGCGGAGAGGGGCGGTTAGACGGAGGCGCCCTCCTGGGCGTTCTCGAGCTCCTCGATCGTCATCAGGACGTCACGGGGCTTGGATCCCTGCGACGGACCGACCACGCCACGCTGCTCCATCAGATCCATCAGCCGGCCGGCTCGTGAGAACCCGACCTTGAGCTTGCGCTGCAGCATCGAAGTGGAGCCCAGCTGGCTCCTGACCACGAGCTCGCGGGCCTCCTCGAGCAGCTCGTCGTCTCCATCCGAGCTTCCGCCCCCGAGAGAGAGGCTCCCCTGCTCCTCCGTCGTGACGCCTTCGATGTACTCGGGTTGTCCCTGCCGGCGGGCGTGTCCGACCACCGCGGCAACCTCTTTCTCGGTGACCCACGATCCCTGGATACGGCGCGGCTTCGAGGAGTTCGCATGCAGGTACAGCATGTCGCCGTGACCGATCAGCTTGTCGGCGCCGCCCTGGTCCAGGATCACGCGAGAGTCCTGCTGCGACGCGACGCTGAACGCGAGCCGGGATGGGATGTTCGCCTTGATCACTCCAGTCACGACATCCACCGACGGCCTCTGTGTGGCAACGACGAGGTGGATGCCCACGGCCCGAGCCATCTGAGCGATGCGGCAGATGGCGCTCTCCACATCGCGCGGAGCCACCATCATCAGGTCGGCGAGTTCGTCGACCACCACCAGGATGTACGGCAAGGGTGCCGGCTCGGGGTCGTCATCGGTGTGCTTCACGATTCCACCACGCGCCGCTGCCTCGTTGTAGAACTCGAGGTTGCGCATGCCCGACGCGGCGAGCATCTCGTAACGCATCTCCATCTCGCGCACGACCCACCCCAGGGCGGACGCGGCCTTCTTTGGCACCGTCACGACCGGCGTCAAGAGGTGCGGCACACCTGCGAAGTGGGTCAACTCGACGCGCTTCGGATCGATGAGGATCATCCGGACCTGATCGGGCCGGGCGCGCATCAGGATCGAGGTGATCATGGAGTTGATGCAGGAGGACTTCCCCGAGTTCGTTGCACCGGCGATGAGCACGTGGGGCATCTCGGTCACGTTCGCCATGACGGACTCTCCCGAGATGTCTTGGCCGAGCGCCACCGACAGAGGATGGTGATCCCCCTCCGACTCCTTCGAGCGGAGGATGTCACCGAGCGTGACGAGCGCGCGGCTGCGGTTCGGGACCTCCACACCGATGGCGGACTTGCCGGGGATGGGGGCCAGGAAGCGAAGCTCGCCGGACGCCAGCGCGTACTTGATCTCGTTTGACAGCGATAGAACGCGGTTCACCTTCACGCCCGCACCCAGCTCGATCTCGAAGCGCGTAACGGTCGGGCCGGCCGTGTAGCCGGTGACGCTCGCGTCGACGCCGAACTGCTCGAGGGTGGACTCGAGCACCTCTGTTGTGGCGTCGAGCGCGCGGCCCGTCAACTCGACGCGCCCGCCCGGCTGCAGCATGTCTATGGGCGGAAGCTTGTAGTTCTTCGAGTCTCCGATCGGCATGGCAAGCTGCTGCGCCTTTCCCGACGCCTTGCGGCGAGCGGCCGGCCGCTTGCGCGGGGCCTCTTCATCGTCGTCCTCGCCCTCTTCGCCCTCCCCTTCTTCGTCTTCCTCGTCGTACTCCTCGTCGTCCTCGTCATATTCCTCGTACTCGTCTTCGTACTCTTCTTCCTCTTCGTCATCGGCTTCGAGTTCGACGCGCGACGCGAGCCCACGCACGAAGCTAACGACGTGATCGCCGACGAACCGGACCCAGCCCCAGACCGTAGAGAGCGGCGTCCTCGTGACGATCATCACCGCGAGCCCGGTAAGGACCGCGAGAAGGACCCAAACGGTCCAAGTTCCGATGAACTGCGATGCGGGGCGCGCGATGACCGCTCCGAAGATGCCCCCGATCTTCTGCAGCTTCTCGAGCGAGGCAGACACCGCGCGGTTCCCGTTCGCAAGATGCCAGATGCCGGCCAGAGCGATCATGCCCAGCCCGCATCCGGCGAGGATCCGTGCGATGTGGAAGCGAGCAGTGGGGAACAGCATCAGGATGCCGGTCGCGACCATGACAACCGGAAGCACCATCGCGATGTCGCCGACCAGCAACCTTCCGATGTAGTCGAAAAACGCACCGACCGGCCCCGCAGCTCCGCGATAAAGGCCGAGACCGGCGACCACACCCGTCAGGACGACCACGACCGCCCAGGCCTCGACCGGCGCGTTGCGTATGTGGAAGGTGATCCAGGAGAACAGAGTCGCGAGACGCGAGGGCTGGTTCTTCTTCTTCTTCCGAGCCGCAGCCGAACGGCTCCGCGCAGCCGTCCGCGGACGCGCCCCCGACGAGGGACGCCGGGCGGCCGACTTCCTGGTCGTGCGTCGAGTCTTCGTGGCCACGGCGCGTTCCGATCTGCTCAGGGGGCTGGCGAGGCACAACTTTAACAATAGATAACACCTTTAACACGCGTTTCCGCGCCCCAATCGGCCGTCCGATGCGAATCACAAGCTTGTAATTCGAGCGCCGGGTTAACGTCGGCTCATGGTCACCTACCGGCGCATCCGGAGGCAGCGGATCCTTGCGGCCATGTGCCTCGTCTGCGGAGCGGTGTCGGTCGCGTCCACTTTGTGGATCGGATCGGTCTCCCCCAGCCCGGCGCCGACCGAGTGTCGCTCGCTGTCATCCCCTCAGGATCGAGAGTGCGTCGCCGCGTCCGCGCAAAGCCTGGAGCGTGGCGCGCTCGCGTCCCTCGGTCTCGTTCTGGGCGGCGCTTCCCTTCTGGTCGCGGGATCTCTCGCGGCCCTGCGCACGGCATCGCTCTCGGTGGAAGAGGTCGTGGCCAGGACGATGACTCCGATGAGCAAGATCAGGCAGATGGTCGCGACCGGCCGCTTGACGGCCTATCGAGACCCCGAGGATGGATGGCGCGTCCTCAGGCGGAGCGTGCGCGACCTGTCCTGAGGAGCTAGATCTCCATGATGATCGGCAGGATCATCGGACGGCGGCGGGTTTGATCCCACACGTACTGGCCGAGAGCGCGGCGGGCCGCCTTCTTGAGAGCAGACCATTCCGTGACCTTCTCGGCCTCGAGCTCCTGCAGTGCGTCCCACACGAGGTCGGCTGCATCGTCGAGGAAGTCGCGCGACTTCTCCTCGAACACGAAACCCCTGCTGATTAGGTCTGGCCCCGCCAGGATCTCGCCCGTGTGCCCGTCGATCGTGATGACGCAGATGAGAACGCCGTCCTGAGCGAGGAGCCGGCGGTCGCGCAGAACGGTCGGCCCGACGTCGCCTACTCCCAAACCGTCGACGAGGACCATCCCGGAGCGAACGCGGTCGCCGCGCGTGACCTTGCCGTCCTTCAGCTCGAGGACGTCGCCGTCCTCGACGATGCGGATGACCGAGGGGTTGATCCCGCGCGCCTCGGCGATCTTTCCGTGGAGGGCCAACTGGCGATACTCGCCGTGCACCGGCGTGAAGTTGCGAGGCCTGACCGTCTCGATCATCTCTCCCAACTCGTCGGCGGCCGCGTGACCGGAAACGTGAACCGCGCTCGTCGGCGGATGCAGCACCTCCGCGCCGGCCTTGTAAAGACCGTTGATCACGCGGTGCACCGCGGACTCGTTGCCGGGGATGGGGCTCGCCGACAGGATCACCGTGTCTCCCGAGTCCGGGCGCACGAGTTTGTGCTCGCCCGCGGCGATCAACGAGAGAGCAGCGAGTGGCTCACCTTGCGAGCCCGTGCACACCACGACGGTCTTCTCCGGCCTCGACCGTTCGATCTCGCTGGGCTCCATCAACGCCTTGTCGGACACCTTCAGGTAGCCGAGCTCGCGAGCGACCTCGATGTTCGCGACCATCGAGCGCCCCACGAACGCCACACGCCGACCCGTTTCCTCCACCAGTTCGCAGACCTGCTGGATCCGATGGAGGTTCGAGGCGAAGCAAGCGACGATGATCCGGCGAGGGGCGGCGTTGAAGATCTCCCGGAGAGCGTCGCCGACCACCGCCTCCGACGGAGTGCGACCGGGGCGCTCCGCGTTCGTCGAGTCCGAGAGCATCAGATCGACGCCCTCGTCGCCCAGCCGGCGGAATGCATCCAGGTCGGTCAGTCGCCCGTCTATCGGTGTGGGATCGATCTTGAAGTCGCTCGTGTGCAGGATCGTTCCATGAGGGGTGCGCACCGCGACGGAGATGGCGTCGGGGATGGAGTGCGACACCGTTAGGAAGCGGCAATCGAACGGGCCGATGGTGCGGGAGCCGGGCGCTTCGATCTTGATGAGCTCGGCCTTCACGCCGGACTCGTCCAAGCGCTTGCGGGCGAAGCCCAACGTGAGGGGCGTTCCATAGACCGGAACGTCTACGTCTTTCAGGAACCAGGACAACGCCCCGACGTGATCCTCATGCCCGTGCGTGAGGACGACTCCGAGGCAGTCCTCGGCGCGCTCACGCACGTACGAGAAGTCGGGCAGCACGAGATCCACGCCCAGCATCTCTTCGTTCGGGAACGAAAGGCCTGCGTCGATCAGGATGATCTTGTCGTCGACCTCGATCGCCGTCATGTTCCGGCCTACTTCACCGACGCCTCCGAGGAAGATGACCCTTGCGGGGGGATGACTCACAGAAGGCCGGCCGCCTCTAACGCCGAGCGGATGACCGCGGACTCTTCTTCCGTCGGGGGAACCATCGGGAGCCGCGCCGTTCCCACGTCGACGCCGAGCATCTCGAGGGCGGCTTTAACCGGTATGGGGCTCGCCGTCACTCCCATGATCACGCTCATGAGAGGTGTAAGCCGCACGAAGATCTCGGAGGCCGTGGCCGCGTCGCCGCCGGCCCACGCTTTCAACAACTCGCCGATCTGCGGACCTATGACGTGGGAACACACCGACACGATCCCGACGGCGCCGGCGGCGAGGTGCGGCAGCACGAGAACGTCGTCACCCGAATAGATCTCGAAGTCGGTCAAGCCCGCGGCATCGAGGTCCGCGCGCAGCTTCGCAGTCTCCGACGCATCCCCCACCGCGTCCTTCACCGCGACGATGCGCCCATGCCGAGCCAGCTCCACCATCGTCGGACGTTCGACGCGCCGGCCGGTCCTACCCGGGATGTCGTAAAGCATGAGGGGGACGTCCGACGCGTCCGCGATCGCTCGGTAATGCGCCAGCAACCCGTTCTGGGGAGGCTTCGAGTAATAGGGGGTGACCACGAGACAGGCGTGAACGCCCAACGTCGCCGACTCCTTGGTCAACTCGATCGTCTCGGCCGTATTGAAGGTCCCCGTGCCGGCGATGACGTGAACGCGGTCCCCCACCTCCTGGAGGACGGCCTCGAACAGCAGGAGCTTCTCGCGGTGAGAGAGCGTCGCGGACTCGCCGGTCGTTCCCGCCACAACCAGGCCCTCGGACCCGTGGTCCACGAGGTAAGCGGCCAGGGAGCGAGCTGCTTTCAGGTCTAGACCGCCGTCTTTGTCGAACGGGGTAGCCATCGCGGTCAGCAGACGACCGAAACGCGGTTCTTTCATCTTGTCCTCCGGAGCCTTCGCCTTCGTTGCCGGACCTCCATACTGCCTCTTCGCCTCACGCTACCTCTCGACCTCTGTTTGGAGGCGGACGCCCCGCGCTCGCTCTATCTCGGCGCCGTCGGAGACGAGGACCGAGTTCGCAGCGGGCCCCGGCTGATCCGGCACCCTCAGCTCGAAAGTGATCGTCGTGGTCTCCCCTTCCGCCAGAGCCTCGAACCGGTAGTTGACGCCCGTCGCGTCGACGGCCACGGGCTTCGGAGAGATGGAGATGACGTTCGGATCCTTGCCGCCGGGGCCACCGTTGGCGATCGGAGCGGGCAGATCCTCTCCGGCCAGCGGGCTGGCCAGGACGAAGGTCACGAACAACGAGTCGATATCCCCCGGCCCCGGATTCTCGATCGTAAGAACCGCGGTTTGCACGGAACCGGACGGCGAGGTGGCGGGAAACTCGATGCTCGGCTTCGGGAACCCCTTCCCCGACGCGGTGAGCTCTTCGCCCGTGCCCGCGCAGGAAGCCGAGCCCAGCAGCAGTGCCAGGGAGAGGAGCGTCCGCGCCGAGCATCTCATGTGATGAGGTGCTCGAGCCCCACCGTCAGGGGCGGCAGCGACGCCACCCGCTTCACCGCGAGAAGGACCCCGGGCATGAACGAAGCGCGGTCGAGCGAGTCGTGCTTGATCGTGAGGGTCTCGCCGGGCCCCCCGAAGATGACCTCCTGATGGGCGACCAGCCCCGGCAGCCTCACCGAGTGGATGGGAATCTCGGCTTCATCTCCGCGCGCCTCGTTCATCAGCCGAGCCGTTCTGAGAGCCGTCCCAGAAGGAGCGTCGAGCTTCTTGTCGTGGTGACGCTCGATGATCTCGGCGCGGTCGTAGTGCCCGGCGGCTTCCGCCGCGAATTTCATCATCAGCACGGCCCCCAAGGCGAAGTTGGGAGCGACGAAAGCGTTCGCGCCGTTCGCCCGTGCGACCGTCTCTATCTCTGCCAGCGCGGAAGCGTCGAGTCCCGTGGCGCCCACTACGGCATGGATCCCGTGCTCCAGACAGAACAGAGTGTTCGCCCTGACCGAGGCCGGCTCGCTGAACTCGACGGCGACCTCTGCCCCAGAATCGACCAGCGACTGCAATGGATCACCGCGGTCGACGCGGGCAACCAGATCCAGTTCGGGATCCTCTTCCACGACGCGGCAGACCTCGGAACCCATGCGCCCACCGGCGCCGATGACGCCGACCTTAAGCAGCGTAGCGATCGAACGCGCCCTCATCGAAGGGACCGACGACGGTCACGCCCAGCGGTTCCGAGCCGAAGACCATCTCGGACACCCGGCGGATGTCATCCATGTCGAGAGCGTCGACCTTCGCTATGAGCTCGTCGATCGACAGGATCTCGCCATTCGTCAACTGCTGTTTCCCAAGGCGGTTCATGCGGCTGCCGGGATCCTCAGATGACAAGACCAGCGAACCCTTGAGATGACCTTTCGCCCGCTGCAGCTCGCCGTCGGTGATGCCCTCCGCCCTGATCGACGCGATCTCTTCCTGTACGAGGTCGAGCACGGTTTCGGCGTTCTGCGGAGTGGTCCCGACGTACACGGCGAAGGTGCCGGTGTCCGCGAACATCGAACGGTACGAGTAGACCGAATACGCCAGCCCCCGCTTCTCGCGGATCTCTTGGAAGAGACGGGACGACATCCCACCGCCGAGAACGGTGTCCAGTAGCGCGAGCGCGTGCCGATCCTCGTGGGAACGGTGCAGCGCGGGTGAGCCCATGACGATGTGCGCCTGCTCGGTGGGCCGACGGTGAACGTTGACGCCGCCGTTCGGCGTGGGTGCGTTGCCGGGCCGAAGCGTCTTGTGACCGCTGCGATCGGCGAATAGTTCCGCCACCCGAGAAACGAGCTCCGCGTGATCCACGTTCCCTGCTGCAGCAACAACGAGATTCGGCGCGGAGTAACGGTCGCGCCAGTAATCGGCGACCTCCGCTCGAGTGACTCGTCCGATCGTCTCGTTATAGCCGAGCACGGGCCGGCCCAGAGGATGTCCCGCGTACATCGATCGATAGAAAAGATCGTGCACGAGCTCGTCCGGCGCATCCTCGTGCATCGCTATCTCTTCGAGGATGACCTTGCGCTCCGACTCGAGCTCCTCGGGGTCGATCTTCGAGTTCGTGAGCATGTCCGAGAGAACGTCGAGTGCCATGGGCAGGTTCTCGTCGATCACGCGCGAGTAGTAGCAGGTGTACTCCTTGCCCGTGAACGCGTTCACGTCACCGCCAACGGCGTCGAACGCGTCGGCGATCTCCTTGGCGGTGCGTGTGGGCGTGCCCTTGAACAGGAGGTGCTCGAGGAAGTGCGACGTGCCCGCCAGCGCATCCGGTTCATCGCGAGACCCCACGTCGAACCAGAACCCGCATGTCACCGAGCGGACCTCTGACATCCGCTCGGTAACCACGGTGACGCCCGAGTCGAGCGTCGTTCTCTCGAACTTCAAGCTAGTTGCCTTCGTCCCGACGGGGAGCTCGCTCGCGGCGCGGACCTCCGGAGTCGCCGCGCGGCCCCCTGTCCCGTCCACCACGATCGCGGTCGCGGCCACCTCGGCCGCGGTCCCGGTCTCCGTCGCGCCGGGGACGATCCCCGCCGCCGCCCGAGCTCTTGGAGGCCTCGCGGGCCTCTTCGAGCGTCTTGCCCTGAGCGACTTGCCGCTCGAGCCAAGCGACCGGCGTGAGCGAAAGACGACCCTGACGGTCGATGTCGGTGATCTCGACCTCGATCTGATCGCCGACGTTCACGACGTCCTCGACCCTCTCGATCCGGCCCTCGCCGAGCTTGGAGATGTGCACCAAGCCGTCGCGGTTCGGAGCGATGTTCACGAAGGCTCCGAACGCCATCGGCTTCACGACCGTACCGAGGATGCGCTCGCCAACCTCCGGCATGCGCGGGTTGGCGATCTCCTCGACCATCTTGGCCGCCGCTTCGGCCGAAGCCTGGTCGGCGGAACCGATGCGGATCGTTCCGTCGTCGTCGATATCGATCTCGACGCCGGTCGTCGCGGTGATGTTGTTGATGTTCTTGCCCTTCGGCCCGATAACCTCGCCGATCTTGTCGACGGGAACCTTCAGAGCGAGAACTCGAGGAGCCATCTCCGCAAGCTGCGGACGAGGCTCACTCAGCTCCTTGTTCATCTCACCGATGATGTGCAGGCGCGCCTTCTTGGCCGCCATCAGCGCTTCACGAAGGACCTCGGCCGGAACGCCGGAGATCTTGGTGTCGAGCTGCAGAGCCGTCACCATCTCCTCGGTTCCTGCCACCTTGAAGTCCATGTCGCCGAACGCGTCCTCGTCTCCGAGGATGTCGGTCAACGGAACGAACTTGTCGCCCTCGTTGATGAGGCCCATGGCCACACCACCGACGTGCTTGCCACCGCGGAGCGGAACGCCGGCGGCCATCAATGCTAGTGAGGAGCCACATACGCTGGCCATGGACGTGGAGCCGTTCGATGCGAGGATCTCAGTGACCACTCGCAGCGCGTAGGGGAACTCTTCCGCGTTGGGAACGACGGGGAGGATCGCCTTCTCGGCGAGCGCTCCGTGACCGATGTCACGTCGTTTCGGCCCCCGCATGAACCCCGCCTCTCCGACGGAGTAGGGCGGGAAGTTGTAATGGTGCATGTAGCGCTTGCGATCGACCAGCGAGAGGTCGTCGATCATCTGCTCCATCCGCTGCATGCCGAGCGTTGCGATCGTGAGCGCCTGGGTCTCACCGCGAGTGAAGATCGCGGATCCGTGAACCCTGGGCACGGGGTCGATCTCGACCCAGATCGGACGCACCTCGTCGGTACGGCGACCGTCGAGACGAACGTTCTCGTCGATGATGCGCTGGCGCACGAGCTTCTTCGTCAGTGCTCTCAGCGCGGCCTTGATTTGCGGCTCCTCCTCGGGGGAGTCGGGCGCCAGCTTCGAGATGACCTCGGCGGCGATCTCGCGCTCGCGCTTGCGGCGCTCCGTCTTCGTCGTTATACGGATGGCGTCGCCGACGGCGGTCTCGGCCGCAGCCTTGACCTTCTCGAAGACCCCGTCCGTATAGTCCTGGATCAGCGGGAACTCGGTTCCCTCGCCAACTTCACCCTTGGGCTTGCCGGCGATGGCGACCAGCTCGTTCTGCAGCGCGATCATCTCGGCGATCGGGGGCTTGGACGCCTCGATCCCGTCGGCGAGCAGCTCCTCATCCGGCTTCGCCGCGCCGTCCTCGATGAGGTCGAACAGGAACTCCGAACCGTTGGCCTCGATCATCATGATGTCGACCTCGCCGCGATCGTTCTGGCGACCGGCAACGACCAACTCGATCGTCGCTCCTTCCTGATCCTCGTGCGTGGGGTTGATGACCCACTCGCCGTTGATGTGCGCCATCCGGACGCAGCCGACCGGACCATCGAACGGAAGGTTCGAGATCGCGAGAGCAGCGGATGCCGCGTTCACGGAGACGATGTCGTAGGGATTCTCGTCGTCCACCGAGAGGATCGTCGCAACGACGTGAACCTCGTTGCGGAAACCATCGGGGAACGACGGCCGCATCGGCCTGTCGATCAGACGGGCCAGGAGCGTCGCGTTGGTGGACGCCTTGCCCTCGCGCCGGAAGAATCCACCGGGGATCTTTCCGGCCGCGTACATCCGCTCCTCGATGTCGACGGTGAGCGGGAAGAAGTCGGCCGCCCCTCGGGGCGCTGCCGACGTTGCTGTGGCGAGAACGGTCGTGTCACCGTGGAAGGCCATGACGGCCCCACTTGCCAGGGACGCGATGTGTCCGGTCTCAAAACGTAGAACCTGTCCGCCGATCTTTCTTTCGACGATCTTGGGCTCTGGCTTCATAGTTGTTCCTCCTTGATATGTGAGCGTCCGCGGGCGCGGACGATCTGAGACTGCGGAGGAGGGCCAGCCGGGCCGATTGCCAGTCGTAAGACCATCCGGCCGGGTGTGGCGCTGGATGGGCTTGCGACTGATAACCGGCGTTACCGAGCCGGCTCTCCCCTACTTACTAGAAACTAAGTTGGGCGGCTCCTTCCTTCCGAGCTATCGGCGGAGGCCGAGCTTGGAGATGAGGCTTCGATAGCGCTCGATGTCTTCTCGCCTCAGGTAGTCGAGCAGCCGGCGACGGCGCCCGACCATCAAGAGCAACCCACGGCGGGAGTGATGATCCTTGGGGTGGGTCTTCGAGTGCTCGGTGAGATCCGCGATGCGCTGCGTCAGAAGGGCAACCTGCACCTCGGGCGAGCCCGTATCGGCATCGCCTCGGGCGTTATCCGAGATGATCTGTTCCTTCACTTCTTTCAGTAAACCCATGCGCGCTACAGATTTCCCTTCATCGAATTTGCTTCCCGCCGGAGAATCTCGGGGAAGCTTCCGTCGTACCGCCTGAGGTGCGCGAAGAATCAGGCCCTCACGGCTCGGGTCACTCTAGCAGGTGGAGGCGCCTTCCGTGGGTCCCCGTTGCAGTCAGGCGGAGAGGACTGCCCCCGCGGCCGTGTACAGGATCACCGCGAAAAGGGCCACCGCCGGGACCCACAATGCCTTGGGCTTCAGGAGATATACGGCCTCAGCGGCCAGGGGAACCAGCACCAGCTTGGGGAAGAGGCCCAACGAGGAAACGATCGGGTTCCCCTCGTCCGCCAGCCCCCGGGCAATGACGTGGTTGGTCAGCATCGCGTCGATGCTGTTTAGCACGCAGACGGTGATTAGGAGCCATAGGTAGGTGCGAGCTTTGGGATCCGCCGGCGCGCCCCACGCGAGCGTCGCCTGTGACTGCGGGGGCGGAGGAGGATCGCGCAGGTCGATGATCCTGTCCTGCTCCTCGACGTCCGGAAGCACGATGACGTCGTCATCGTCCTGCTGCAGCCTCGGATCGTCTTGCTTCCGCGTTTCCATCTAGGTCTCCCCTTGCAGGCCACGATGGTACTGCCGCCCGGCCGGACCGAAAAGGGGGTTCGGCGGGCATTTCTCTCAGAGCCCGATCAAGGCGCGCGTCTCGGCCACGTCCTTGTCCATCTGGGCGACCAGGTCGTCCGCCGAGTCGAACTTGAGCTCGTCGCGAAGGCGCTTCCAGAACTCGAGCCGGAGAGTGCGTCCGTAAAGGTCCCCCTCAAAGTCGAGGAGGTAGGGCTCGATGCGATGAGGAGTGGAGCCGTCCTCGCCGCCGAAGGTCGGATTGACCCCGATGTTGATCGCAGCGGCTTTCCGCTCGCCTCCGACGTGGGCGACGCCGGCGTAGACGCCGATCGGGGGCCTGACCAGACGGGGATCGGCCTCGATGTTCGCCGTGGGATAGCCGAGGGTCCTTCCTCGCTGATCCCCGCGCACGACCGTCCCATCGATGTCGAAGGGCCGCGCCAGAAGCGTGCGCGCATCCTCCATGTCGCCCGCCTCGATCACGCGGCGGACGCGGCTGCTGGTGACGGGCTCATCCCCCACCTCCTGAAGTCGCACACCGTCGACGTCGAAGCCGAGGGTCCCGCCCATCTCCGTGAGCAGGGCCACGTCGCCCTTCGCCCGATGACCGAAGCGCCAGTCGAAGCCGACGACGACGGATCGAGCCGCGAGGCCTGTTACGAGAACCTCTTGCACGAAGCGTTCGGGGGGCCATTGGGCCAACTCGTGATCGAAGGGGATGACGGCGATCACCTCGAGCCCCGCTTCCCCCAGCAGCTCGATCTTGCGAGCGGGTGAAGTGATGAGGGGCGGCGTTCGTTCGGGGCGCAGCGTTTCGTTCGGATGCCTGTCCCAGGTGACCCCGACGGACGTGGCCCCCTGCTTCTCCGCGTCCTCGATGGCCTTCGCGATGAGCGTCCTGTGGCCGACGTGCACGCCGTCGAAGGTTCCGATCGTGACCGCCGATCCATTCTCGGGTGGTTCCAGCGCGTCGATCCCCACGAGGGTCTTCACGACGACACGACCCGTTCGGGATGGAGCTGCTCTGCGCCCTTCTTGTAGACACCGAGGAAGTCGTCCCCACTAACGATGGCTGCTAGCTCATCGCGTTCCAGCGGTTGATCCACGAGGATGGGTCGGCCGTTCCTCACGAGCCGGGCGGTGTCCTCGTTGACGTCAACACGTTTCATGTCGCGGGCCACCTCGGTGAGCGGCTTCAACGCTTCTTCGGTCACGTCGTCGAGCGGCACTGCGTCGGCCAGGGTCCATCCGCCGGCCTCCGTCCTCCGCAATCTCGCGAGATGGGCGCCGCAGCCGAGCTCCTGACCGAGGTCGTGAGCAATGGTTCGTATGTAGGTTCCCGCGGAACAACGAACGTCGAGAGCCAGAGTTCCATCGTCCGAGGAGAAGTCCGTCAGCGCGATGGCATAGATCGTTACATCGCGAGGCTTCCGTTCGACCTCCTCGCCGCGCCTGGCCTTCTCGTAGAGACGCTCGCCCCCGACGCGCACCGCCGAGACCATCGGCGGGATCTGCCGGATGTCTCCCTCGAATCGCTTGAGCGCGGTCTCGACCTCGGACCGCTCGGCTTCGATCGGGCGCGTTTCGATGACGTCGCCCGACGCGTCCTGCGTGGACGTCGTCGTTCCGAGCTTCACCAGCGCCTCGTAACGCTTGGGCGACGCCTGCGAGTAAGAGAGGAATCTGGTCGCGCGCCCCACGCCCAGCACCAGCACACCCGTCGCGTCCGGGTCGAGGGTCCCGCCGTGACCCACCTTGCGCGTGCCGAGGCGGCGCCTCACCTGATCGACGACGTCGTGTGAGGTCACTCCCGCCGGCTTGTCGACGATCAGGAGACCATCCATCACCCGGAGCTCAATTCGGCAACAATCTCCCGAACCGTCTGGTCGACATCGGTGGTCGTGAACCCGGCAGCGAGCTCGTGTCCCCCACCGCCGCGCTCCCGCGCTATCGTTCCGACGCTCACCGGGCCCTTCGACCGGAGGCTCGCTCTGTACTCTCCGTTCCCCTGCTCCTTGAAGAGCGCGGCAACGTCGGCGTCCCGGGTAGACCGCAGGAGGTCGATTAGCTGATCCGTTTCCTCTGACTTCACGCCCGTGACCTTTAGATCTTCGTGGGTGACCACCGAGTACACGAAGCGCGCCGACTCGAACAGCTGAGCGCGTCCCAGGACGCGCGCAACGAGCTTGAGGAATCCGAACGGCGCATTCTCGAGAACGGCCTGGGCGATCGCCGTCTTGTCCACGCCCGCCTCCAGCAGGTCTGCGGCAAGTCGAAGAGTCTCGGGCGAGCTGTTCACGTATTGGAAGCTGCCGGTGTCGGTGAAGATCCCCGTGTAGAGGCAAGTCGCTATCGCCTGATCGATCTCTACCTCGAGGTCCTTGAGCAAGTAAGCAACGAGCTCGGCGGTCGACGACGCATCCTCAACGACGACGTTCAGCTCTCCGAAGTTGTCGTTGCCGGGGTGGTGGTCGATGTTGATGACGACGTCCGCCGTCTTCATGACCTCTTGGAGCTCGCCCAATCGGTCGCCCCCACCGCAGTCGAGAGCCAGGAAGGTCCCCACCTCTTTGGGGACGTCCGCGGGAGGGACGAGGGAATCGGTGCCCGGCAAGAACTCATAGCCCGGCAACAGGTCCGCGTTCATCCCGGGCCAGGTTGGGAACGTCTTCTTGCCCAGCTTCCGCAATCCAAGGGACGCGGCGAGAAGGGAGCCCACCGCATCTCCGTCCGGATTGACGTGACAGGCAAGGACGACCTCGTCGGCGCGCTTCAGCGTCGCGACAACCTCGTCCCAATCCTCAGCTTCGAACCTCATTGGTCTCCTTGTTCCTCGTGGATCTTCTGGAACAGCGCCTCGAGCCGCGCCGCTTCCTCCGTCGTGTTGTCGAGCTCGAACGTGAGGTCCGGAAGATACTTCAGCCTCACCTGCCGCCCCAGCTCCGAGCGCAAGAACGGTCGCGCGCTCATCAAACCGTCGAGGGAGCTCTTCTTCTCCTCATCCGTTCCGAGAACGCTGACCCAGGCCCGTACCTGTCGCAGGTCGGGAGTGACGCGCACGCTGGTGATCGTCACGAATCCGACCCGTGGGTCCTTGAGATTCTGGATGACGGAGCCGAGCACCTCTCGCGCTAGCTTCTGCACCCTCTCGGTTCGTTGGCTC
Source organism: Actinomycetota bacterium (assembly GCA_034665685.1). Classification (GTDB taxonomy): domain Bacteria; phylum Actinomycetota; class CADDZG01; order CADDZG01; family WHSQ01; genus JAUJNU01. Next base: position 17,922 of record JAXDJL010000263.1, read on the forward strand.
ACAGGTCCTCCATGGCGACGATCTGAACCTCGCGGTCGACTATCTCGGCGTTGCCCGCCGCAACCCGGCCTATCGTCCTCTCGACCTCATCGAGAACGTCCCGACAGTGAGAGAGGGAATCGGACAGGCACGACACCCCAAGGGCGGCGCGCTGCCACAGCTCCTGGTGATCGACCTCGGCAACGGCCACGCTGAACTTCTTCCTCACGGTCTGCGTTACGGAGCGCAAGACCTGCCTCTTGTCCTTCAACGAGGTGCTGGCGGGGATGAACAGGTCGTACCTTCCGACCCCTATGAACATGAGCGAATCCTAGTCACGGGCCGGATCGGCCCGAACCGATGCCTACCGGGCTACTTCTTTGACCTCGAAGGCCTGGATCAGGTCACCCTCCTTGATGTCCTGGAAGCCCTCGAGCCCGATCCCGCACTCGAAGCCGGCCGCGACCTCTCGCACGTCGTCCTTGAAGCGCCGCAGGGAAGCGATGGTGGTTTCGTAGACGACCGTTCCATCGCGGACCAGGCGGGCCTGCGAGTTTCGGCGGATGACGCCGTCGAGGACCATGCAACCCGCAATCACTCCGAGGCGAGGCACCCTGAACGTGGCGCGCACCTCGGCCTGGCCGAGCGGCGTCTCGCGGAGCTCGGGACCGAGGAGACCTCGGGCCGCGTCCTCGATGTCCTGCACCGCTTGATAGATGATCCGGTACGTACGGATGTCGACGCCGGCTTCCTCGGCCATGGTGCGGGCTTGCGAGTTGGGCACCACGTTGAAACCGATAACGATCGCGTCGGAGGCCTGCGCCAGCGTCACGTCGTTCTCGGTGATACCGCCGGCCCCCTGCCTGATGATGTTGATGTTGACGACGGACTGATCGAGTTTCTCGAGCTGTCCGGCCAATGCCTCGACAGACCCCTGCATGTCGGCCTTCAGCAGGACGTTGAGCTCTGGGGTCTCTCCCTCCTGCGTCGCGGCCAAGAGGGACATGAGAGAGACGCCGCGATTCGAGACGATCTCCGCCTCGCGCCGATGGTGCTCACGCTCTCCGGCCAGGTCGCGCGCCTCGCGCTCGTCGTCGAGCACGCGGAATTCGTCCCCCGCCTGCGGCACCGATTGCCAGCCGAGAACCTGCACCGGTTGACCGGGAGCGGCCTGCGTCACCTGATCTCCATGCTCGTTCTGCATCGCGCGAACGCGACCCCACGCGGCCCCCGCGATGAGGGGGTCACCGGGGTACAGCGTGCCGCGCTTGACGAGGACGGTGGCCACCGGTCCTCTCCCCTTGTCGAGGTGAGCTTCGATGACGATGCCGCGCGCGTTCGCCTTGGCGTTCGCTTTCAGATCTAGTTGCACGTCGGCCGTGAGGAGGAGCATCTCGAGGAGCGAATCGAGGTTCGTACGCTCTTTGGCCGAGACGTCGACGAAGATCGTGTCGCCCCCCCACTCCTCCGGCAGGAGCCCTCGATCGGAGAGCTGCTGGCGGACGCGCGCCGGGTCTGCCTCTGGCTTGTCGATCTTGTTGACGGCCACGACGATAGGTACGCCGGCTGCCTTTGCGTGATCGAGTGCCTCCAACGACTGAGGCATGACGCCGTCGTCGGCAGCCACGACCAGCACCGCTATGTCGGTCACCTGAGCGCCGCGCGCCCGCATGGCGGTGAAGGCCTCGTGACCTGGAGTATCGATGAATGTGATCTCGCGGCCGCCGGCATGGATCTGGTAGGCGCCGATGTGCTGGGTTATCCCGCCTGCCTCACCGCCGGCAACGTCCGTGCGGCGGATCGCGTCGAGGATCGCGGTCTTCCCATGGTCGACGTGCCCCATGACAGTAACGACGGGTGGCCTCGTTACGAGCTCCACTTCTTCGTCCTCTTCGGCTTCGGCCACCAGCGCCTCGTCCGCCTCTTCCTGCTCTGGGTCAATGACGCGCACCTTCGCGCCCAACTCGTCGGCGACAAGCTCCACCGCGTCGTCGGTCATCGATTGGGTGACGGTGACCATCTCGCCCATGCCGATCAGCACCTTGACGATCTCGGCCGGAGAGCGATCGATCTTCTCCGCGAAGTCCTTCACGGTGATACCGCGGTGCACCTTGATCGTCTCGTCCGCCGGAGCGGCCGCGGGCGCGGCAGGAACGGGTGCTGCCGCCGGAGCCTGGGGCTGGGGCGCGGTCTTCGCGGGAGCGGGGGCCTTGGCGGGCGCAGCCTTGGGAGCCGGGGCGGCTTTCGGTGCCGGCGCAGCCTTGGGAGCGGGCGCAGCCTTCGGTGCGGGGGCGGTCTTGGGAGCCGGCGCAGCCTTCGGTGCGGGGGCGGTCTTGGGAGCCGGCGCAGCCTTAGGTGCCGGGGCGGCCTTGGCAGCGGGAGCGGCTTTCGGAGCCGGGGCGCCCTTCGGTGCTGTGGCGGCGGGCTTCTTGGCGGCAGGTGCCTTGGCCGGAGCCTTTGCCGCCGTCTTCTTGGGAGCGGCCTTGGCCGGCGCGTCCGACTTCCCGTTCGAGGACAGGTCGGCGCGAAGGCGCGCGGCGACCGGCTCCTCGACGGTGGAGGCATGGCTCTTGACCGTCTCGCCGATCTTGGCGAGGTGAGCCAGCACCTCCTTAGAGGTGAGGCCCAGCTCTTTCGCTATCTCATGAACCCTGGGCTTCGCCATCGTTTCCTTCCCGTTCCCTTCGGGCGGCTGCCAGGAGCTCGCTGCCGAGCGCCTCTTCCGCCGCCCCGTCGTACTTCAACGTTCTTTTGAAACCACCCTTCAGCGCCCTCGAGATGCAGGAGCGCTGGGGGCACACGTAGATGCCCCGTCCGGGTGCTGCTCCGCGAGGACCGGGATCGACGTGCGCTATCCCGCCGGTCCCACGAACGACCCGGAGCAACTCATCCTGCTCCCGCCTTCTCCTACAGCCGGCGCAGGTCCGGATCGGCACCCGGCAATCCTATTCGGCCGCGCTCACCTCGGCCTCCGCGGGCGCCGCCTCCTCCTCCTTCGGCTCCAGTTCCTTCTTGATCTGCGATTCAGACTTGATGTCAACCCTGAGGCCGGTAAGGCGCGCGGCGAGACGGGCGTTCTGCCCCTCCTTGCCGATGGCCAGAGACAGCTGGTAGTCCGGCACGATCACGAGTGCCGTCTCGCCGTCGTCCTGGAGGCGGACCTCCTTGACCTTCGCGGGCGACAGTGCGTTGGCGACGAATTCCGCCATGTCGTCGGACGCCTTGATGATGTCGATCTTCTCGCCTCGGAGCTCGTTCATGACCATCCGGACGCGCGATCCCTTCGCGCCCACACAGGCGCCGACCGGGTCGACGTTCTTATCGTTCGAGATGACCGCGATCTTGGAACGGTGACCGGGCTCGCGCGCAACTGCGCGGATGTCCACGATCCCGTCGAGGATCTCGGGAACCTCCAGCTCGAACAACCTCTTGATGAGACCGGGATGAGTGCGAGAGACGATGATCTGAGGGCCGCGAGATGACTTGCGCACCTCCACGATGTACGCCTTGAGGCGAGCGCCGTGCTCGTATCTCTCGTGCGGGATCTGCTCGGACGGCGGCATCAGCGCCTCCGTCTTGCCGAGGTCGAGGATCGTGTACCGGTGGTCCTGCTGCTGCACGATCCCCGTGACGATGTCGCCCTCTCGTCCGGCGTACTCGCCGAACGTGATGTCGCGCTCCGCCTCGCGGAGACGCTGGAGGATCACCTGCTTCGCCGTCTGGGCAGCGATGCGACCGAAGTCCTCGGGCGTGTCCTCCCACTCCTTGAGAACCCTCACCTCTTCCGTTTCCGGATCGATCTCCACCTCTTGGGCGAAAACGGTTACGTCACCGGACTCGCGCTCGATCACGGCGCGGGCCTGCCGCGTCTCGTCCGCGCCGGTTACCTTCAGATAAGCCGAAGCGAGCGACTTTTCGATCGCTTCGACCAGCGTGTCGAACGAGATCCCCCGCTCGCGCTCTAGCTCGCGCAGTGATTCCATGGGGATCTTCATGTCCCATACCTCCTCATCAACTTCAAACCCTTCGCTCGGACGACTGAGTTATGACGTCCGGGCCCCCCATTCAAAAACCGTTCGCGCCGACTTGATCTGGTCGTAGGGGACGTCCACCTCGCCCGCGGCATCCGTCTCGATGGTCACCGCGGACTCGCCGGCGTCCCGGATCGTTCCGTCTATCCGGTGACTGCCCAGGGCGAGCCTCTCCCTCGTCTTGATCGTCACGCGGCTGCCGTGCGAAAGCTTGAAGTGCTCCGACGACTTGAGCGTCCGCTCGAGTCCCGGCGACGAAACCTCCAACGTGTAGCGACCGGTCAGCGGGTCCTCCAGATCGAGGCCCCTCGAGATCTCCTCGGACACCTCGGCAACGGTGTCGAGATCGATCCCGCCGTCGGCGTCCACCAGAACCCGGACGACCATCCGCCCGGGTTGACCCGCCATCTCCACGTCCCAGAGCCTGAGCGAGCGCCTGAGCGTCACCGCCTCGGCGAGGTTCGTGACCTCCTCGAGAGCGCCCATTCGCCCTTCCTTCCTCATGCCTGCGCAAGCCCGGGACGAACTTTCAACAATGAAGCCCCTCTTGGGAGGGGCCTCGTTTCGTCCTTTTTGTCCTCTAGTTTCCGATACAGAATCGCTGCTCAGGGCAGCTTTAAGAGGTTACCACAGGGCGTATCTAAGACACCTGGCCGCCTCGGGTACCGTAGAGACCTCACAACGAGCTTCCCAAGGAGGAACCGATGGCCAAGAAGGGTCGCAAGAGAAGGGCGCGCAAGAAGAACAAGGCGAATCACGGGAAGCGCCCGAACGCGTAGGGCTTAGCCCGACTAGTTCTCGGTCGGAGCACCCATCTTGATCGGCATCACCGGCACCCTCCGGGCGGCCCCTTTGAGGATCTCCACCTCGCCGTCCCCGACGGTGCCTGAGGCCCGGATCTCGGCCGCTACTCGCTCTGCCTCCTGAAGGAGCGCCTCGACCAGCTTGTCGTGGGGCACCCAGCCGATCTGCTTCCCCTTCGAGAAGAGGAGCCCCCTGCCCGGACCGGCGGCGATCCCGATGTCGGCGTCCTTCGCCTCACCGGGACCGTTGACCTCACACCCCATGACGGCTATCTGCATCGGCGGCAGGTCCATCTTCTCGATGGCCGCCTCCACCTCGTTGGCGAGGGCGAAGACGTCGAGTTCCGCCCGCCCGCACGATGGGCAGGCCACGAAATCGAAGGAGTCCTGTCTGATCCCCAGCGACTGAAGGATCTGCTTGCCGGCCTTGACCTCCTCCACCGGGTCCGCCGTCAGCGACACCCGGATCGTGTCGCCGATCCCCTCGGCCAGGAGCGTCCCGATCCCGATCGCCGACTTGATGATTCCCTGCTTCGGGGTCCCGGCCTCCGTCACCCCCAGATGCAGCGGCACGTCGGTCTTCGATGCAAGTAGCCGGTAGGCGGCGATCATCTCGCTGACGTTCTGATGCTTGACCGAGACCTTGACGTCGGTGAAACCGTGCTGTTCGAGGAGACCGATCTCATAAAGGGCGCTCTCGACGAGGGCCTCGGCGGTGGGTCGCCCGTACTTCTCGACCAGCTTCTTGTCGAGCGAACCCGCGTTCACTCCGATACGGATCGGGATCCCTCGATCTTTGGCCGCTTGAGCGACGTCTTTGATGTGCTGCGGATTCCGCATGTTCCCGGGATTGAGGCGAAGGCCGTGCACGCCGGCCTCGATCGCCATCATCGCCAGACGAACAGAGAAGTGGATGTCGGCGATTATCGGCACGCCGCCCTCTTGGGCGATCGTCGGCAGAGCTTTCGCATCGCCCTCGTGCGGAACCGCGACGCGCACGATGTCTGCCCCCTGAGTGGCAAGCTCGTGCACCTGGATCAAGGTCGCTTCCACATCGTCGGTCTTCGTGGTCGTCATCGATTGGATCGAGATCGGCGCGTCGCCCCCGACGGCCACGCGACCTACGTGAACCTGGCGCGTCTTCCTCCGAGGAAAGCTCGTTGTGACGTCGGGCATCAGAACGGGACCTTGATCGGGCGCGCGAGGTCCAGATACAGGACGGCGATGAAGAGGATCACGAAGAAGGAGATCACCGCAGCGGCGATCGGTATCAGCTTGCGAACGTCGACAGTCTTCTTGGTGATGGCTTCGTAAGCGATAACAGCGAGGTGCCCACCGTCCAAGGGGGGCAGAGGCAAAAGGTTCATCAGACCCACGAATACCGTGAAGCCCACGATCAACCCGATCAGGTTGAGAACCTGACCGGCCTCCAAGCTCTCGCTCGCGATCCGCCCCGCGCCGAGGATCCCTATGGGTCCGTCGTCCACGGCGCGCTCGCCCGATCCCGTCAGCGCGTCCCACAGCTCACCGCCGAAGACCATCTCGAACGTCTGCCCGATCCCCACCACCGAGAGCCGGGTGACATCCCAGGTGCGCTCCGCGGAGTCGGCGATGCCACCGATGAGTCCATGCTTCTCGTACACCGCGTCCGGCTGAACCCCCAAGAAGCCTCCGGTTGTTTCGCCCTCTCGGGGGGGCCTCAGTTCTTCGCCCGGCGGCGCGTATTCCACCAGCCGGCCCTGGTCGTCGAGGATCGCCTGCCCGAGCGTTGCCTCGAGCTCAACCTCTTGTCCGTCGCGTTCGACGATGAACCTCGCCGGCTCCCCGGCGTGACTGCGGATGTACCCGCGGACGTCCTGCCACGAATCGACCGGACGGTTCCCCACCCCGACGATCTTGTCGTCGGGTTGGAAGCCCGCTTGGGCCGCCGGACTCTTCGTGTTCTCGATCTCGGTCTGCACGAGGACCAGCTCCGTGCTGGGCTGGTCGGTCGGAAACCCGATGGTCATCGTGGTGACCAACAAGATCAGGAACGCGACGATGAAGTGGGTTCCGGACCCCGCGACGATAACGAGAGCGCGCTGCCAGCGCGGTTTGTTGAAGTAGGCGCGCGGCAGATCCTCGGGCGGCACTTCCTCGTATGGGTTCATGCCGGCGATCTTTACGAAACCACCGAGCGGCAGCGCCTTGATCCCGTACTCGGTCTCACCCTTCTTGAACGACCAGATGGTCGGCCCGAAACCAAGGAAATACTGCGGCGCCTTGAAGCCGAACGCCTTGGCCACGAGGAAGTGACCCCCCTCGTGAATCATGATCACCACGAGGATCGCGACGATGAAGATCCAAACTCCCAGATTCAAGATGACTCCTTAGTGGTGCCCGTCAAGGGCTCGAGCGTCGGTAAGAGATCCAGAGCGCGGCGGCGAGCCCACGCATCCACCTCCAGAACGACCTCCAGGTCGTCCGCATTCCGCCCGTCGTGCTCGCCGAGGGTCTTCTCGACCACGACGGG
>JAXDJL010000264.1:0-3597 GCA_034665685.1 Actinomycetota bacterium
TTCCGAGTGTGCAGCTGATGCCGCCGCTCCCACCGTAGTAGCCGGGGCTTCCGACCGAGCCGCCACCACCGGATTTCGGATCGGTCGATGGGGGATAGGCCTCCGGCGCCGGCTGGTCGGGGCCGCAGGTGTCTGAGTTGTCCGAAGAGGACACCGATTCGAGCTCCAACTCGCCCGACAGGTAATCGGAGAAGTAGACGTCGGCGGCATCGGAGGGGCCGGAGTTAGTCACGGTGTAAACGAGTTGGAACGCGTCCCCGACGAGAGGCGTCGAGGGGGGAGCAACCACCGTCATCCCCACATCGGCTGCTTCCCCGGAGCCCGTCGACTGGGCGGAGGCCCCGGTGGGCAGCAAGAGGAGAAGCCCTCCGAGCGCGGCGATATACCTCCGCTGTTTCACAAGCTCATTATCCGCCTGCAACGCAGGCTACGGAAGGGGCAACGTGCCGGAGGGTTCCTCACGTTCGTTTGACGCCGGGCCGGGAGTGGATGTTCCAACAAAAAGGATCGGGGGTGAAGGCGCTAGACGGGCTGCTCCGCGAACCTTGCGGCCCGCAGGCGCTCGAGGAAGTAATCGTTGCCGACCTCGGCGAAGAACCTCTCGGCTTCGGCGGCCGCCTCGGCTGATTCCGAGCCCCCAACCGTGATGGCGAAGTCCATCTGGCACAGCGCCTTATCGAGCGGGATGCTGAGCGCGTCCCATTCCTGAAGGACCCCTCGGAACGACTCGATGGCTCCGTCGCGATCGCCTTCGAGGGCCTGGATTCCAGCGACGAGGGTCCTCATCCTCGAGTTCTTCCAATCGTTCTGCAGGACGGACCGCTCCAACCTGTGTAGCTCGGCCCGCGCCTCATCTAGGTCTCCGCTCCATACCGCCGTCCTGCCAACCACTCCGAACGGTTCGAGCATGACGTGCACGCCTGCCTCCGTCCCCGCGGCGACGCTGGCCCGAACTCCCTCGAAGTCCCCCTTGACGAAGGCGATCACCGCCGAATAAGCAGCGAGCTCGGACTGATCTTGAACGCTCGATGAGTCGCCGATGAAATCCGCGAAGGCCGCAAGGTGTTTTTCCGCGGCTCGTAGGTTCCCAGCGAGAGCTTCCATGCCGGCGAATATCGATAGGACGACGGCGGAGTAGTCGTGTAAGGATTCGCTCATTTCCGCCATCGATCCGCGTGCCCAGTCCCACTCGCCGAGATGGGTTGCGGACTCGATCCCGTTGCTTAGGAGGACGGCTACGTGCGACGCGGCTCCGTAGCGCAGCGCTATCTCCAGACCCTCCTTCGCGGTGTTGAAGCCTTTGGATGGATGGATCAGCATGTGATTGGCCGAGAGGTTTCCAAAGGCGCGAAGCCTTTGCACGACAAGGTCGTGCTGCTCGCTGAGTCGCAGCGCGCCCATGAGGAGCACCTCGGCCTCGTAGCTGCGTCCAGCGAACAACCCTGCGACGCCACGTGTGATGAGACAGTCCGCGATCACAGCGATGTTGCCCGCCCTCTCGGCCGCCGGCATCGCCCGGTCCGAGTAGTACTGGCTCTTTTCCGGATCCCCAGCGAAGTAGGAGACGCGCGCCAGCTCGCTGAACAGGTGAGCGGCGGCGGGACTCAGGTCGTCCGGAATCTCGGTGAGAGCGCCTTCCAGCATCTCTATCGCTTCGTCCGGACGAGACGAAAGAAAGAGGGTTTGGCCCAGAGTCGCCTGCGCTCGGGCCCTACGCTCCAGATCGTCGCCCTTCGGGAGCAGCTCGATCGCTTCGGTCAGATGGCCGACGGCCGTGTCCATGCGGCCCGCGTTGTAGGCGGCCCTGCCGGCCAGGTAGAGGATCTCTCCCCGGTCGGGTCCGTCGCCGGCGATGCCGAGCGCCTTCTCCAGGAGTGACTGGGCCTGCGCACTCGACCCCAAGGAAGTGGCCCGCTCCGAGGCCTCGACCAGGGCCGCCCGAGCGCGTTCGGCAAGCTGAGCCGAAGATTCGTCGTCCTTCCGGGCGTTGTTGTAAGCCTCCATGTAGTGCGTCGCGATGACATCGATGACGTCGGGCTCGTTCGTCGACTCGAAGTACTCCGCCGCCGCAACGTGCCTATCGCGCCGGTTCTCGTTCGACAGCGTCTGGTATGCCACCTCACGGATGAGGCTCTGCACGAATCCGTACTGACCTCGTTCCGGGGACCTGGGATCAGTGTCGACCAGGAAGATCTCTCTGCGAACCAGGTCGGCCAGGCTCGGCTCGAGTTGCTCCGCGGGCATGCCGGTGACCGCCTCGAGGGACGGAGTCGTGAAGGTCTTCCCGAGGATGGACGCGTCCTGGACGAGTAATCGATCCTGCGTGCTCAACGCGTCGAGGCGAGACGCGATCAATGAGTGAAGCGAGTCCGGCACGTCGATGTGGCTCGCCTCGCCGATCCACGCGAACTCGTCTCCGTCGGGAACGAGGTGACCGCGGTCGATGAGCATCCGAACCATTTCGACCGCGTACAGGGGCACGCCCTCGGCGCGCTCGATGACGTTCTCGCGTACCTCCGCGGGAAGATCGGCGGCGACGCTCTTGAGCAAGAGTTTCATGTCGTCCTCACCAAGCGGCTCGAGATGAATCGAGGTGAAGTTGCGCTGTCCGGCTCCCCAGTTCGGCCTCTTCTCGAGAAGCTCGGGGCGAGCCAAGGTCAGGATCAGGATCGGGCTGCTGCGCGCCCACGCCATCAGGTGCTCGATGAAGTCGATGAGGCCGGGATCGGCCCAGTGGAGATCCTCGAAGATCATGATGCAGGTGCCGGCCTCCGCGACCCTCTCGAAGAAGGTGCGCCACGCGGCGAACAGTTGCTCCCTCGTTCCCTCGGACCCACCCTCAAGGCCGAGCAGGTACGCGAGATACGGCTTAAGCCACTCGCGCTCGTCTTCGGCGATGGAGTAATCAACGAAGCACTTGTCGAGCTTCGCCGACGCTGTCGCATCGTCGTCCGTCTCCGCGATGCGCGCCCTCATGCGAACCATCTCGGCAAGGGCCCAGAACGCGACTCCGTCTCCGTACGACGGTGAACGACCCTGGTGCCACTCGAGGAAGTCGCTAAGTCCGTCGATGTACTTGAAGAACTCCCACACGAGGCGCGACTTGCCGATGCCGCCGATCCCGATGACCGACGCGAGCCGCGGCTTCCGCTCGCGCCCTGCGACGTGGAGGAGGTCCTTGATCTGGCGGAGTTCCTCGTCGCGACCGGTGAAGGCGGGCTCGAGAGAGTCGGCCTGCTTGAAACCGCCGAGTCCGGCGATGACGCGCAGCGGACGCCACGCCTCAACCGGCTCGTCCTTGCCCTTGAGTGAGAGTCGCCCGGCTTCCTGGAAGGCGATCGCGTTGCGCGCCCCGAGGTACGTCGCGCGGTCGACCAAGGCGGTGCCCGGCTCGGCCGAAGACTGCAGTCTCGAAGCGGTATTGACCGTGTCTCCGGCGACCATGCCCTGCCCCTTGGCGGCAAGGTTCACGGCCGCTTCACCGGTATGGACGCCGGCACGGGCTTGGAGGTCTGCCCCCACCGCGCGTCCGAGCTCGGGCACCGCCTGCGTCAATTCCAACGCGGCGCGCACCGCGCGGCCGGCATCGTCTTCGCG
>JAXDJL010000265.1:0-5986 GCA_034665685.1 Actinomycetota bacterium
GAGGAGTGGGAAGGGCATCCGCTCCGCAAGGACTACGGCATCGGCAAGGTGAAGGTCGAGTTCCTCGAGCAGCCGCTTCTGCAGATCCAGAGTGCCGGCCAGGCTCCGCAGGGTGGCGAGGGGCAGCAGGAGGTCGACGACTTGGGCCAGACGGCCGGGGTCGAGCGCGGCACCCACATCCACTGGCGGCCCGCGGCGGAGAGGGACCGGGGCGAATGAGCACCATCAGTCCGGACATGATCCGCAGACTCGAAGACGAGGGCCGGGGTGCGTACGTCGAGTCCTTCGACGAGACCGCTCAGAGCATGGTCATCAACATGGGACCCGTGCACCCGTCTACGCACGGCGTGCTCCGACTGTTGCTCGAGCTCGACGGCGAAACGGTTCTCCAGTGTCAACCGAAGATCGGATATCTCCACACCGGGATCGAGAAAGAGTGCGAGGACCAGACCTGGCGGGGGGCCGTCGTCCTCGTGACCCGGATGGATTACCTCGCGAACTTCTTCGAGGAGCAGGCCTACTGCATGGCGGTCGAGCAGCTGCGCGACTTCGAGGTGCCGGAACGCGGCAAGTACAACCGCACCATGATCTGCGAGCTGAACCGGATCTCGTCTCACCTCGTCGGCTACGGCACCCAGGGACTCGACATGGGGGCCATGTCCGCGATGTTCTACGGGTTCCGCGAGCGAGAGGTCATCCTCGATTTCTTCGAGATGGTGACCGGGCTGCGGATGAACTACGGCTACTTCCTTCCCGGCGGCGTGTGGGTGGACCTTCCCGATGGATGGGAGTCGGCCGTCGACAGCATCACGACGATGATGCGCAAGAGGATCGACGAATACGAGCAGCTCCTCTCGGAGAACCCCGTGTTCCTCGAGAGAACGCGAGGTATCGGCCCCCTCGACCGCGACCAAGCGATGGATCTCGCGGCATCCGGTCCGATCGCTCGCGCGTCGGGGGTCGACTGGGACCTACGGCGCGACATGCCGTACGAGGCTTACGGCGACGTTTCGTTCGATGTGCCGACCTCAACCGAAGGCGACGTCTACGCGCGCTACAAGGTGCGCATCGCGGAGATGCGCGAGTCGGTGAAGATCGTCGAGCAGCTTCGCCAGAACATGCCGGGCGGAGATTTCAAGAACATGGATCCGAAGATCACGCATCCCCCTCGCTCCGAGCTGAACCACTCGATGGAGGCCGTGATCCATCACTTCAAGCTTTCCACCCAAGGCTTCACGGTTCCGGCCGGCGAGGCCTATGTGGCCGTGGAATCGCCGCGCGGGGAGCTCGGCGCATACGTGGTGTCCGACGGAGGGAGCTCTCCCTATCGTTGCCACGTCCGGGACCCTTCCTTCGCGAACCTGCAGTGTCTGGGGCCGATGGCGCGCGGGGGCCTCGTGGCCGATCTCATCGCGTCGATCGCATCGATCGACCCGATCATGGGCGGCGTCGACCGATGAGGGTGCTCGAGAACGTGCGAGACGACGTGACGTCGATCATCGAGAAATATCCGAACCCACGATCTGCGGTGCTGCCACTCCTCTTTCTCGCGCAATCCGTCGAGGGCTACCTGACCGAAGACGGCATGCGGGATGTGGGTGAGCTCCTCGACCTCACTCCGGCCGAGGTGCTGGGGGTCGCAAGCTTCTACACGATGCTCAAGAAGACGCCGACGGGTGAGTATCTGATCTCGGTGTGCCGCAACATCTCGTGCACGCACCTCGGCGCGCGGAAGGTGTTGCGCGCGTGCGAGGAGCATCTCGGCGTCGGCGCGGGCGAAACGACGCCCGACGGAAGGTTCACGCTGGAGGCGGCGGAATGCCTCGCGACGTGCGACGGCGCCCCGAGCCTGCAGGTGAACTACGAGGACTTCTACAAAGTCGCCCCCGACGAGGCCGTCGATCTGATCGAACAGCTCGAGAAGGGTTACTCGGTGCGCAGCGTGTGGGGTGAGCCGGTGCGGACCCACAAGGAGATATCGCGCGAGGTGGCGATGAACGGGGCGCGACGGCCCGTGCAGCAGGAGCGCGGCGAGCCCGTCGCTCTAGGCAGCGAGGCCCCCGCAACGGCACCGGGTATGGACGAGGCCACCGATGATTGACGGCGGAGCAGGGAACGGACGCGTGAATGCATCGGCTCCCGAAGAGGTCTACATCGTGATGCGCCGCGCGCGCCGCTTCCCGGATGACTCTTGGACGCTGCAGCGCGTGCTGGACGACGGTGGCTACGACGCGGCCCGGAAGGCGGTCACCTCGATGACGCCCGACGAGACGATCGCGTTGGTAAAGGACTCTGGGCTGCGAGGTCGCGGGGGCGCCGGTTTCCCGACCGGGATGAAGTGGTCCTTCGTTCCGAAGGATGTGTTCCCGAAGTACATCGTGGTCAACCACGACGAGGGTGAGCCGGGAACGTTCAAGGACCGGGAGATCGCAGAGCGCGACCCGCACGAGGTGATCGAAGGGATCATCATCGCGGCGTGGGCCAATCAGGCGAACAAGGCCTTCATCTATTGCCGCGGAGAGTTCGCTCTCGGCGGCCGCCGGATGGACAAGGCGATCGTCGAGGCTTACGAGAAGGGCTTCCTCGGCAGGGGGATCTTCGGTTCGAAGTTCGACCTGGACATCGTTCTGCACAGGGGCGCCGGCGCGTACATCTGCGGCGAGGAGTCGGCGCTGCTCGATTCCCTCGAGGGCTTCCGTGGTCAGCCTCGCCTTCGCCCTCCGTTCCCCGCGGTCAAGGGTCTGTACGGACAGCCGACCGTGATCAACAACACCGAGACGCTCGCCACCCTCCCCGCGATCGTGACGAACGGTGCCGAGTGGTTCAAGCAGTGGGGGCCAGAGAAGTCGCCCGGCACGAAAGTGATGTCCGTGTCGGGGCACGTGAACAAGCCGGGGAACTACGAGGTGCCACTCGGTATCTCGCTCGGTGACATCCTCGAGCTCGCCGGCGGCATGGCAAACGGCAAGCGCCTCAAAGCCGTCATCCCCGGTGGCGCGAGCGCTCCTCTCCTGACGGATACGAACGTTGCGATGGACTTCGATTCGCTCAAGGAGGCCGGCACGATGCTTGGGTCCGGAGCGATCGTGTTCATGGACGAGGACACGTGCATGGTTCGCAACGCTCTCGTGACCGCCCACTTCTTCGAGCACGAGTCGTGCGGCAAGTGCACGCCGTGCAGAGAGGGGACGTGGTGGAAGGTCAAGGTCCTCGAGCGTCTCGAGCACGGTGAGGGCCGCCAAGAGGACATGGATCTTCTCCTCGACATCTGCGATGGCATGGACGGGCGCTCGTTCTGTCCGCTCGGTGATGCCTCGGCGTGGGCGGTCCGCTCCAACGTGAAGCTCTTCCGCGAGGAGTTCCAGCGACACGTGCTCGAGGGACGTTGTCCCGCCGACGACCACGAGGACATGCTGGTCGGCGCGCACGTGGGACGCAGCGTTGCCAAGATCGGCGTGGGTCAGGGCGAGGCCGGAGTGAATCCCCAACCGTCATCCGGCATCTCAGTGGATGACGCGCCGCCGGTCGCAGCCGCACCTCCGGCCGTCAGGTTCGAACCGGTCCCGGCTCCGACACTGGCGAAGGCTCCGACACCGGCGAAGGCCGAACCCGAACCTGCTCCCACAAGGGCAGCCACGCAATCGGCCGAAGCGGTTCCCGAGAAGCATGAGATGCGGCCGCTGCACGCTCCTCAATCGCGGATCGACGACGACGAGCCGGAGGGCAAGTGAGCGAGACGCAAACGGACCTCGTCAACGTCACTTTGAACGGTCAGACCGTTCAGGCCGAGAAGGGCCGTCTTCTGATCGACGTGGCGGAGGAGATCGGCATCTTCGTTCCGCGCTTCTGCTACCACCCGGGTATGAAGTCGGTCGCGGTCTGCCGGATGTGTCTGATCCAGGTCGAGGGCCAGAACAAGCTGGTCCCCGCCTGCGCCACGCCCGTCGCCGACGGGATGAACGCCAACACGGTCAGTGAGGAAGCGGTGGACGCGCAGAAGGACATCCTCGAGTTCCTGCTCATCAATCACCCACTCGACTGCCCGATCTGTGACCGCGCCGGTGAGTGCCCGCTTCAGGATCAGACGTACAGGCACGGTCCCGGCGCGACGCGTTACGTCGAGGAGAAGCGGACGTTCGAGAAGCCGATCGAGATCTCCGAGCTGGTGGCGCTCGATCGCGAACGCTGCGTTCTCTGCTGGCGTTGCGTGAGGTTCTCCGACGAGATCGCGGGCGACCGGTTCATCCAGCTCGTCGATCGGGGAGACGGGACGCAGATCCTCACGTTCAACGACGAGCCTTTCGACAGCTATTTCTCGGGCAACACGGTCCAGATCTGTCCGGTGGGCGCGCTTACCGGAACCCCTTACCGGTTCGTGGCGCGTCCGTGGGACCTAGAGGCCGCGCCGAGCGTGTGCAGCTACTGCTCCGTTGGCTGTCCGATCAGCAACGAGTCGCGTCAGGAAACCCTCGTTCGGTGCCAGGCCCTGCCTAACGAGAACGTGAACGACTACTGGATCTGCGACAAAGGTCGCTTCGGCTACCACTTCGTCTCGCAGGAGGACCGTCTCGAGACACCGCTGATACGTGGCGATGGCGACGAGTTCAAGCCCGCTCGATGGGGCGAGGCAACCGCGCTCATCGCCGAGAAGCTGAAGGGCAAGTCGAACGTAGGGGTCATCGCCGGCGGTCACCTCTGCACTGAGGATGCCTTCGCCATCGCCCGCTTGGCCAAAGACGTCATCAAGACGCGGGACGTGGACTCGCGCATCCAGGACGCGGGAACGCCGTACGAACGCGCGATAGAGGTCGGTGGGGTTGCCGGTTCGACGGCGCGCATCAAGGACCTCGAGAAGGCGCGCACCATCGTGTGGATCGGTCCCGACCCCAAGGAAACGTTGCCCGTCTTGTATCTGCATCTGCGGGCCGCGGTGAAGGAACACGGAGTCAAGCTCGTCGTCGTGTCGCCGCGACGCATGTCTCTCGACCATCTCGCTTCCTGGGTGGTGCGTTGCGCTCCCGGTGACGAGGCGTCCGTGATCGACAAGCTCGAAGGACGCGTCGGCGGCGAAGGACTGATCGTGTGCTGTGGGCCGTCGTCGGCCGGACGCTCGGAGGCCCCCGCCTTCGCTGCCGCGGTTGCGCTCGCGGGCTCCACCAACGCGGCCCTGCTCGTGTGCCCTCCGCACGCCGGCTCCCAAGGGATGATCGACATGGGAGTGCTTCCGACCCTCGACGCCGGCTACCAGCCCGCCGCCGAGAAAGGTCGCGACACCAGAGCGATCCTCGAGGCCGCAGCGGCCGGCGAGCTCGACGCGCTGATCGTTTTCGGTGCCGATCCCATCACCGACTTCCCGGACGCCGACCTGGCCAGACGAGCCCTCGACTCCAAGGTGTTCACGGTAGTCGTCGAGCTCTTCCCGACCGAGACCGCGCTCCGAGCAGACGTCGTCCTCCCGAGCGCGGCCCACGCCGAACGCGAGGGAACGCTAACGAACCTAGAACGCCGTCTGCAAAAGCTTGAGCCTCTCCTAGTCCCCCCCGGCTCCGCGCGAGAGCCGTGGAAAGCCGCAGCAGCGATAGCCAAAGCCCTGGGCACCGACTGGAACTGGCGGACCTTCAACGACGTCTGGACTGACCTCAAGAAAGAAGTCCCAACCCACGCCAACGTAGACCTAGAAAAGCTCCGCCAACCAGAGCCAACCGGCCCCCAATACAGCACCGGCTTCGCTTCCGACAACGACACCTCTCACGTTGAAACGGTCGCGGGCCCCGGAGCGATGTACCCAAAGGGCCACCGCCAAGGAGCCCCATTCCAAACCGGCCAAAACTGGCCCCTCTCCTGGGAGATCCGCCAGTTCGAGTCTCAGCAACGCCCCGGCCTGATCCCAACCAACGGCAAAACCGGTAGCGAAGAGACGCATCTGAATGGTTCAGGAAGCAGCGAAGGCGGGGTAGGTGCTGAGGAAGCCTCCGCAGGAGCCGCC
>JAXDJL010000266.1:0-9523 GCA_034665685.1 Actinomycetota bacterium
GTGCCTCGCCTGGGTGGGCAAGGACACTCCTCCGTAGACCGACGCCACTCGAAGCCGCCTGGTGCCGGCGATCATCTTCATCTCGTCCGTGACCTGAACCGCCAGCTCCCTCGTGGGAACAAGTACCAGGCCGGCGGGTTTGCGGATCCCGGCGTCCAGTCGCTCGATCATGGGGATGGCGAAGGCCAGGGTCTTGCCCGAGCCGGTGCGGGACTTGGCCAGCACGTCGCGGCCCGCTAGGGCATCTCTCATTACGAGACTCTGGATCGGAAAGGGTTCCGTGATCCCTCTACGGGACAATGCATCGCGCACGGGCGCGGATACGCCTAAGTCGGCGAATGAAACCAAAACTGCTCAACTCCTTCGGTGCAACCCATTTCCCGGGCTGCTATTGCGGGAGATTCGAAACGCCCGCACCACCTAAAGGAGGAACCGGAGAACAAATCCCTGGGAGGCTTCCTGCCTACCCAATCGTTACAACATCGGCACCATACACCCCATTCCGTAACAAACATAGTCAGCGACCGGGTTGGCAGGCGGTGGCCGGGCGCAGGAAAAAGGGTGTGGGGGCCGAAATTTGTCCCTTATGACCCCCTCCTCGCGCCTCCTCGTTGCCTTATCCGTGCTGGTCGCCTCGCTCGTCCCGGCGGCAGCGTTCGCCCGCTCGGCCCCCGATAAGGGAACCGCGTGGCAACCTCACCCGAAGTCGGAGGCCCTCTACGGCTCGAAGCCCCCGAGTGCGGATCCCGAGCGGCAGCGCCACATGGTTACGGCCCACGACGGGGTGGATCTCTACGTCGAGACGTGGCTCCCCGACACCAAGGAGGACCTCGATCCCCCGGCGAAGATGCCGACGATCCTGATCATGACGCCCTACGTCGTCCAGGATCAGGAGGAGTACCCCGCCTCGACGGGCCCCGACGTCCCCTCGTTCATCGAGTACATGAACGCTCGCGGCTACGCGGTGGCGCAGCATCACGTGCGCGGGACGGGCGAGTCGGGAGGTTGCCTCGAGCAGACCTCGGCGAATCAGATCGACGACGGCGCCCGGGTGATCGAGTACCTCGGACGCGACGCCCCTTGGTCTAACGGCAAGGTCGGGATGTACGGCGTGTCGTACGACGCCGAGACTCAGATCTCGACCGCCGGCTACGGCGACCCGAAGCGCATCAAGTACCTCAAGGCGATCGTTCCAACCGCATCCGTGGGCTCGCAGTACGACTGGAACTTCATGGACGGAGTCCCGTGGGCCGGACAGCCCGCCGCCGGCAACACTTCGTACCTCGCGAGCGTGAGCCTCTTCCCCGGGATGCAGCCCGCGCCCCAGCACTACCCCGAGAAGCTGGACTGCCAGGACGACGTCATGTTGAGCTCGGCCGACCAATCCGGTGACTACACCGAGTACTGGCAGGTGCGCGAGTACCGTCCTTCGGCTCCCGACGTGAAGGCCGCGACCTTGATGGTGCACGGTCTGCGGGACTTCAACGTGCAGGACATCACGCTGTCGGGTTGGTTCGATCACCTTCCGGCAACGACGCCTCACAAGGGTGTGTTCGGAGTCTGGAACCACGCGTTCCCGAATCGTCACAACTCCGTGGAACCCGAATGGGCGCGCGCCGACTGGCTGCCGATGGTCACCGCCTGGTACGACCACTACCTCAAGGGACGGGACACCGGCGTCGAGGAGTGGCCGGACGTACAGGTCCAGTCGTCCACCGGCCAATGGTGGAAGGTCAAGGAGTTCCCCACGTTGGGGGGCCGCGTCGGCCAACTCGCTCTCGGGCCGGAGGGCAAGCTCGGCTTGCGGAAGCCCAAGGGTCATACGAACTACACGGAGCAGCTGCAGACCGGGCCCGCCCTCGAGGGTGAGGAGGCATCGTTCCAGACGCGCAAGGTCACGCGCCGCCTACACATCACCGGGCAGCCCATCCTCGACCTCTGGCTGAAGACGAGCACCGACGACGCTCACGTCGGGGTCAAACTCGAGGTGGTGGGAGCCGACGGCGAGCTCATGCAACACGAGGGGAGCAGCACCGAGTTCATGGCGACGTACGGCGTCCGGTCCGCACAGCACCGCGACCGCATGTCGCTGGGATGGTTCGCGCAGGAGGAGGGCGAGGCGGTCGTTCCCGGCAAGGCCTTCAAGCTCCCGATCCGCTTCCTCCCCACGGATCTCATCGTGCCCAAGGGCGGACGACTCCGGATCACGTTGTCCGGCTCGGTCTCCTACTCGAAGGGTGACTCACTGCCGTCCGGGGCGGGCTCGGAGATGACGATCATCCACAATTGCAAGCGGACGAGCACCCTGCGGTTCCTGATGCCGAAGCCGAGAGCGAAGCTGCTGAACGTGCGCGAGAGCGACGAGCTTCACAAGAAGCTGTCCTCCAAGCCGGCAACGATCGGGAGGCGCGATGGAGGACGTCGCCTGGCGACGAGACGCGTATGCGGGCGAGCACCGAAGCGAGTGGACTTCCTCCGTAAGGTCGGCCTCACGTAGGGTTTCGCCCATGAGCATCGATTACACGACCCACCTCCGCGCCGACGGTGACCTCCTGGCTCAAGCAGTGGCGCGCGACCTCGACGCTCACGTCCCGAGCTGCCCGGATTGGAACGTCGCCCGGCTAACGATCCATACCGGTATGCACCATCGTTGGGTCGCCGACGCGGTGCGCGGTGGAGGCGATCCGCCACCCGAGCCATCGAAACCCGGCCTCCGCGGCGACGAGCTGATCGATTGGTTCCGGAGAGGATGGGCGGAGCTCGCCGATCTTCTCGACGAGATGGACGACGAGACGCCCGCGTGGAGCTGGTCGGGCGACAACCGCGTGGGGTTCTGGAGACGGCGGACCGCGCTCGAGACGCTGGTTCACAGATGGGATGCAGAGAACGCTACGGGAACGGGTTCTCCATTGGATCCATTGCTCGCGGCGGATGGCGTGGACGAGATGCTGTTCGTGATGTTGCCCAACGGAAGCCCACCTTACGAGGGCAGGTCCGGGTCGCTGTCGATGAAGACGACTGATGCACCGGGCGCGTGGACCCTCCCGCTCGAAGGAGGAAAGGTGCCCGAGGCCGCCCGCTCCAAGCGTGTCGAGGCCGCCTCCACCGCGATCAGTGCGACCGCGGAGCAGCTTCTGTTGTTCGTGTGGGGACGGCGGGGGCCGGATGCGATCCAAGTGGAAGGCGACCACAAGGTGTTCGACGACTTCTTGAGCTGGAGCATGTGACCCAGGGTTAAGCGAAACGCCGTCCGGGGGTCCCCAGACCCCCGGAGGCGCTCGAAAGATCAGCCTCTGATCAGAACCCTGTTCTTGGCTCCGAAGACCTGAAGCTCTGCGGCTCTCACCGCTTCATCCGTAGCAGAGCCCTCTTGGCAGTCCGTCGGGTAGCTCGGATCGCTGTCCTGCTCACCTGAGTAACCACGCGTGCCCGTGCACTGGTTGTTGAGAACGATCAAGCGAACGTGCGTCGCCCTGCGGTCGGGGATGTTGAACTTGCGGAGCAGCATGACCGGCGACACCGGGCGCGGCCTGCGCGCGGGGAACGCGTTCTTCTTGCTCTTGTAGATCGTCTTGAAGCCCTTGTCCGTGAGGCACATCCCGTTGCTCTGTTTGGCGGTGCAGATCGCGATCGCGAACTGCCTCAAGGCCGTGAAACGTCCGCCGCTCTCCGGGCTGAGCATGGCGCTGACCTGAACCCTGCGGATCATGCGTCTGCCTCCCGCAAGGTCGACGGTGGTCTTGGCTCCCTTGATGTTCGGGGTCCGGCCCGTCACCGGCCAGTTGGTGCCCTCGGTGTCGTCGAAGAGGTTCTGATGGTTGATCCCATCGCCACCGATGGCAGTGGCGCCACCGTTGACCGAGGCCAGGTTCTTCTGCAACTTGAGCGTGACCTTCCGGGTCCGCAGACCGACCACCTTCGCCTTGAAGCGGGTCATGCCGTAGCCGGGGGCCTGAGCGATGAACTTGTACCGCCCCGGCGCCATCACGACCCTGCCCGAGGGGTACTTGGGCGGATCCGTGAAAGTGATCGGCGTGACGCGCGCCTCGTAGGCGCCGACGTAGAAGAAGGCCTGGATCGGCTTGCCCTTTGCGTTCACGGCCTTGAGCTTGAGCGCCCCCGAACGCTGCACCGGGGACTTGAAGCTGGCCGTCGGGTTCTCGTCTCCCCCATCGACCGCCTTCGCGCCCTTGCCCAGACCCCGGCGGGCGAACGCGCGCCATAGAACCTTCTTGTTGGCGTCTTTGAAGCGCATCTTCTCGGAGGCCATGTACGCGTCGCGCGCGTCCACCATGGACACATCAGATTCCATAAGGAGCCACGCGTCGAAGACGAGCTGCACCCACCGGCGGTTCCCGGGACACTTGGCGACCTTCACTTTGTTGAGCGCACACTTCTTCTGCAGCTTCTTGTTCTTGGCCGGGAAACGCTTGTTGTACTTCTTGACGAGCGCTTGCCTCAGCTCGTAGTTGACGCCGTTCCAGATCTCGCCGTCGGCGTGCACCTCTGCTCCCGTGAGATCGAAGCCGAAGTCGCCGAAGTGCAGCGGGTTGCGATCGATGGGGAAGTCGCGGATACCCGCCTTGGGGTTACCGGTCGCGTAAGCGCCGACCGCCCAGGGGTTCTCCGTGCCGACCGGGATGTAGCCGTTCTCGATCATGAACTCCTGCCCCACGAGGTCGCTCCAGCTCTCGCCCATCGAACCGCCGTGGCTCGAGTCGATGCCGTCGTCCGGGCCCGCGACCATGCGATTTGACGTGGCGTGCGTGTACTCGTGACCGATGATGCTCATGTCGAAGTCGCCGTCGGCACAAGGCGGGTAGAACGAGCCGGGGATCGGCTGCCACAGATACATGTTCGTCACCGGTGGGACACCATCGGGTGTGGCGATCTGATTCGCGTTGTCGCGGCCGAGGTTCGAGGGATAGCCGCCGGTGACCGAGCCCGCCTGCGCGTTACCGATCTGCGGGTCGCCCGGCTCGCCACCGGCATCGAAGTTGAACTCCTGAAGGTTGTAGTTGTCCTCGGTGAAGCCAAGGTAGTACTGCCAGTCGTGGAGGCGGTTGTGCATCGCGAAGAGGTTCGCGATCGCCGAGTCGGTGTCGGTGCCGGCAGGGTCGGGGTTCTGCGGGACGCGGGTGCATTTCGAGTCGTGCCAGTAATCCGAGAAGGCGAACATGTAGTCGCGCGTCGGGCTCACCGGCCGGTAGTTGTCGGACGGTGTGAGCGGGCTGATGGACGACTGCGCTGTGTTCGCAGCGTTGCCCTTGGTCGTGAAGGTCGGCCCCTCGGCGGCGGCCGCCGTGTCCCAAGGAACCCGAGCGGCATCGTTCTGCAACTCAAAGTCGCACTCGAGGTCGGAGTCGGGCTCTACCGTCCAACAACCGATCTTGCGCGTGTCGCCGTCCTTGTGACTGATCGTGGGGTATGCCCTGAACACCTTCCAGCGGGGATTGTCCGACGCATCGTTCACGATGTTCTGGCGGATGACCACGTCCCCCGTGACGCCGTCGACGAAGGTGCGGTAACCACGCGCGTTCGTGCCGTCGATGACGAGCGTCTCGTACGCGGGCCGAACCGTTCCGTCATAGCCGGGCAGCGCGGTGAGACGAGTGCGAGCCTGGTCGAGGTTCCCGACCTTGAACAGCGTCCATCCCCTCTCGGTGCCCGCGGGCTGAGGGACGCCTGCGAATCCGGCGTCGGCCAGGGCGGTGGATACGGCCGCCGCCGGCTCGAGCGTCGCCGCGGCGGGCACAGCGGTTGTGGGAGCAAGAGAGCTCGAGGCGTACGCGACCTTTCCGTCCCGGACGCCGACCGTCACTCGTCCGTCGCGTGTGGGACGCAGGCCGCCAAAGGTCTGGCGGAAGAGGACCGCATGGCCCGATCCGGGCGCCATCTTCGAGTCGTTCTGCAACTCGAGTCGCTCGAGGACGTCGGTCGAGATCCCGAAGAGGTCACGATTCGCGGCGAGGTATTCCGTGGCCGCCTGCACCGGGTTCTTGGAGAGGCCGGTCGCCAGGTAGCCGTCGTACTTGAACACCGACCGGGGCGTCCCGAACTCGTTCCAGCTCACGTGGAGGCCGAGATCCTTCGCCACCGCGCGCTGCAAAGCGCTGGGGCCGTGAGCTCCGGCCCTCGTGTCGAGGCTGTCCCTCTCTAGGGGAACGGCCGGACCGGCCGCTGAGGCTGGAGCCGGGCCATTGGGGAGCAGTTGAAGAGTAAGAAGCAGTACCAGACCGAGGGTCGGCACCGCCCGCCGCGTGATGCTGTTCGACATCAGTTTCCTCCCTGATTCCCGCGCGAGATTCGCCCCGAAAAAAGAACTTTCGTGGGGAAGGTTCCACGCCGCACCATCCATTCCTCTATATGCCCGGGGCGGGCTTTCGAGGCTCAGGGGGAGCTGTTCCGCCACCTGAGGAACGCCTCGAGGAGCTCCTCTCCTCCACGTGGCGGCGGCTTGTCCTCCAACCACGTCTCTCGCTTCTTGTCGTCCAACACAACCCATTCGTAACCGTAGGTTCGAGGGCCTTGCCAGCGTGGCTCGATCCATCGTTCGTTCTGCAACTCGGCGACCACGGCATAGCCGACGCGGGGCCTACCCGCCCAGAAGCCGCCCATGTTCTGGATCGGAGCACCGGGGACGCGGCGCCTTATCTCGCGGATGTCGGAGAACTCGCCAACCCATGCCAGCGTGATCTCGGCGCGGCCCACCATGAGCCCACCGTGCAACTTGATCCACACGACGTCATGAGGAAAGGCGCCGTGCTTGTAAGCGGGGCCGGCCGTCGTCCTCGTCTCGATCGCGAAGCCGAGCTTCGGAGCCTTCTCGCTTCCGGTTAGATGCTCGAGCTTCCTGATCAAGACGTGATCGGCCACCCCCCAAGTATCTGCGCGCTGGTCGAACGATGGCCACCTGAGGCAAGCGAATGATTCCACTCGGTTGAGCCGGCGCCCGGTGGGTAGACTCGATTCGCAGAGTTCGCTTCGGGTTCAAGGGGGAATCTTGCTCAGCAGACGCACCCTGGCAGGCTCGCTCGCCGCACTGTCGGCAGCGCTTCTCTTTCCTGCATGCGGCGGCAGTTCGTCCGCAAGCAGTGGCAACACCCTTAACTGGTACATCTTTCCCGAACCCTCCGGGGCTTTCGCCAAGGCCGCAGAAGAGTGCTCCAAGGCCTCCGGCGGTGAGTACGACATCCAGATGCGTCAGTTGCCCGCCGACGCCGATGGGCAAAGAGAGGAGATGGTCCGGCGGCTCGCGGCCGAGGACGACTCTCTTGACATCCTGGGGCTCGACGTGACGTGGACCGCCGAGTTCGCGGAAGCCGGATGGATCGAGGCGTGGCCCGACGACCTGCGCTCGAAGGTCGAGAGCTCTAGCCTCGACACGATGATCGAAACGTCGACGTGGAAGGACGAACTCTTCTCGGCCCCCTTCAACACGAACACTCAGCTCCTGTGGTACCGAAAGGATCTCGTGCAGGAACCGCCCAAGACGTGGGACGAGATGATCGAGATGGCCGAGAAGCTTGCCGACGAGAAGAAGCCGCACCTGATCGAGATCCAAGGGGCGCAGTACGAGGGGTTCACCGTGTGGCTCAACACGATGATCAGCTCCGCAGGAGGGTCGATACTTAACGAGGACGGCACGCAGGCCGAGCTGGGTGAACCCGCCTTGAAGGCGCTGCAGACGATGCGCAAGCTGGCCGACTCGGTCGCTGCCGATCCATCGCTGCCGAACCAGATGGAGAACGAGAACCGGCTCGCGTTCGAGTCGGGCACCGCGGCGTTCCAACTCAACTATCCGTTCGTGTACCCCTCTGCTAAAGACAATGCCCCAGATATCTTCAAGAACATGGCTTGGGCGCCCTATCCGAGTGTCGTCGAGGGCGAGCCGTCGCACGTCACGATCGGTGGGATCGATCTCGCGGTCAGCTCGATGTCGAGGAAGAAAGAGCAGGCATTCAAGGCCATCCAGTGCCTGCGCGAGCCCGAGAAGCAGGTCCGCAATGCGGTCGACGGTGGTCTGCCGCCGGTGACCGAGTCCGTCTACAAGGAGAAGGACTTCCAAAAGAGCTATCCATTCTGGGAAACAGCTCTGGAGAGCTTGAAGGAGGCGAGCGTGCGTCCGCTCACCCCGGCTTACCAAAGTGTTTCGCTGCAGATCGCATACACCCTGTCGCCCCCCACCTCGATCGATCCCGAGAACGACATAGCGGTGCTGACCGACAGGATCCAGGACGCGATCGAGTCCAAGGGATTGGTGCCGTGAGCACGCAGATCGAGTCTGCACCGCGGAGAGCCTCCAAGGGCCGCCCCACCGACCGCGCTCGCGCCGAGCGGAAGCTGGGGTGGCTGCTCTGCGCACCCGCTGCTTTCGTGATGCTCGCAGTTACCGCTTATCCGATCGGCTACGCGATCTATCTATCGCTGCAGCGTTACGACCTGCGCTTCCCGGCCCAGACCGAGTTCGTCGGTTTCACCAACTACGTGACGGTGCTGAGCTCCCTCGATCTCTGGTGGAAGGCCTTCGCCGTCACTCTCGGCATCACCATCGTGTCTGTTGCCATTGAGCTGATCCTCGGCATGGGTGTCGCGATGGTCATGCACCGCGCGATCTTCGGGCGGGGGTTGGTCCGGACCGCCGTACTGATCCCCTACGGGATCGTTACGGTCGTCGCCGCATACTCGTGGCAGTACGCATGGACGCCCGGGACCGGTTACCTCGCGAAGTTCCTGGGGCCCGATTCGGCACCTCTGACCCAGACGATCCCGGCTCTGGCCATCATCGTCCTGGCCGAGATCTGGAAGACGACTCCCTTCATGGCGCTGCTGCTGCTTGCCGGCTTGTCCCTCGTGCCCGGTGAATTGCTCAACGCTGCCCGCGTCGACGGTGCCAACGCGTGGCAACGCTTCCGCCACGTGATGCTCCCGATCATGAAACCGGCGATCCTCGTTGCTCTTCTTTTCCGCACGCTCGACGCGTTCCGCATCTTCGACAACATCTTCATCCTCACGCAGGGCTCACAGGACACCCGTTCGGTCTCGATCCTTGACTACGACCAGTTGTTCACCGCGTTGAACCTCGGAGTGGGCTCCGCCATGTCCGTTCTTATCTTCCTCGCCGTCGCTCTGATCGCGTTCCTGTTCATCAAGGGATTCGGGGCTGCGGCTCCCGGGCAGGAGTTGAAATGAGCCAGGCAGGCACCACGGTGCAGCAGCGGTTCAGCTGGGCGACGATCAACACGATCGTCATCCTCGTCGCGGCCATCCCGATCATGTGGCTGGCATCGCTATCTCTGAAGGACCCGAGCACCATCGCCGACGGGAGCTTCATCCCGAAGGATTGGACGCTCGAGAACTACAAAGGAATCTTCTCGAGCTCACTTTTCACCCGAGCCTTGATCAACTCGCTCGGCATCGCCCTGATCGCGACCGTTCTGGCGGTCGTCCTGGGATCCATGGCCGCTTACGCGATCGCCCGGCTGTCCTTCCCCGGGAAGAAGCTCCTGGTGGCTGCCGCCCT
>JAXDJL010000267.1:0-3898 GCA_034665685.1 Actinomycetota bacterium
TGCGAGGCCGGGATGGTCTTCGAACGGTCGAAACGCGCCGTTCGTTGTCCGCGCTGTGGTCACTCGGCCGATCCTCCGGACGTATGCCCCTCGTGCGGAGCTCACGACTTCCGTCTCGTCGGAGCCGGCAGCGAGCGGCTGCAAGAACAATTGGGCAAGGCTTTCCCGAGCGCTCGCGTCGCGCGAATGGACCCCGACGTGTTGGCCCGGGAAGGCGGAGGCGAGAGCGGTCCCCCCGCCGAGGACTGCGACATCTACGTCACCACGTGGATAGGAACGAAGGAAGCCCTCCGTCCCCCCGTGTCGCTGGTAGGCGTTCTAGATGCCGACGGGCTCATACGAAGGCCGAACTTCCGCGCCGCCGAGAACGCCTTTCACGCGCTGGCCGAGATGGCGGAGTGGGCCGGCCCCGCATCATCCGGCGGCAGATTGATCATCCAGTGCACCGACGCCGGCCATCATTCGATCCAGGCGCTGGTCCGAGCCGACCCCGACTATTTCGCCGAGCGGGAGCTCGAGCTCCGCGCCGAGCTCGACTACCCGCCCTTCTCCGAGCTCATCAGGGCAACGGCATCTGGTCCGGATGCCGTCTCGCTCATCGACGCGGCGGCCGAGGCCGGTCGCAGAACCGGAGCGCGCGTGCTCGGTCCCGTCCCCGTCCGCGAGCCCGGAACGAACATCGAATCGCGCCAG
This sequence comes from Actinomycetota bacterium, assembly GCA_034665685.1. GTDB lineage: Bacteria > Actinomycetota > CADDZG01 > CADDZG01 > WHSQ01 > JAUJNU01. Next base: position 694 of record JAXDJL010000267.1, read on the forward strand.
ATCCTCCTCAAGTGCAAAGACGCCAAGGAGGTTGCGTCTGAGCTGCGCGATATCCTCATCGGCGCACCGCGGGGCTCGATGCTGCATCTCGACGTGGACCCTCGGTGACCTTGGAGAGAAGGGAACGGTAGTGGGCGTCCTTGCGATTCGCACCTGGGGAGACCCAGTGCTGCGTCAACGCGCTCGGCCCGTCACCGAGATAACTGATGTCCACCGCCGGTTGATCGCGGACATGATCGACACGATGCGCGAAGCCCCCGGCGTGGGGCTTGCGGCGACCCAGGTGGGCGTCGTGGAAAGGATCTTCGTCTGGGAAGTGGGAGAAGAGCACGGCGTGATCATCAACCCCGAGATCGTCGAGCGCGGGTCCGAGACAGAGACCCAGGACGAGGGCTGCCTGTCTCTGCCCGGTCTCTTGTTCCCCGTTGAGCGAGCGCTCGACGTGGTCGTTGAAGGTCTCGACGAAAACGGTCAAGAGGTCCGCATAGAGGCCTCCGAACTGCAGGCGCGGGTCTTCCAGCACGAGCTCGACCATCTGAACGGCGTCCTATTCATCGATCACCTCTCGGACGAAGACCGTCGGGCCGCTCGCGCCGCCTTGATGGAACAAGCCTTGGGGCTACGACCCAGCGGGTGAGGGTCGTCTTCCTCGGCACGCCGGCCTGGGCCGTGCCGAGCCTCGAGGCTCTCCGGCGAGGGCCGTTCGATGTGGCCGCGGCCGTGACGAACCCCGACAAGCCCGCGGGTCGCGGGATGCTCCAGCGATCCCCGCCGGTCAAGCTAGCGGCGGAACGTCTCGACATCCCCCTACAACAGCCTCCCTCCGCGCGCGCTCCCGAGTTCGCGTCGTGGCTCCGGTCCGTCGCGCCGGATGTGGCGGTCGTGGTCGCGTACGGCAAGCTTCTCCCTGCTGAGGTCCTCGACATCCCGGCGAAGGGGTTCGTCAACCTCCACTTCTCGCTGCTCCCCAGTTATCGAGGCGCGGCCCCCGTTCAGCGCGCCATCATGAACGGCGAGGCCGTGACCGGCGCATCGATCATGGTCCTCACCGAGGGCATGGACGAGGGCCCCGTCGTCGCGTCGCAAAGTGTCGACATCGCGCCGGAGGAGACGGCCGGCGAGCTGGGTGATCGACTGGCGGAGTCGGGAGCCCGCCTCCTCGTCGACACCCTGCCGGGCTACGTCGACGGGAGCATCGTTCCGGTGGAGCAGGACGATGCGGCGGCCACCTACGCCGCAAAGATAACGACGGAGGAAGCGCGCATCGACTGGACCCGGCCGGCGCGCCGGGTGCACGATCTCGTCCGGGGCCTCAACCCCGCGCCGGGAGCATGGACGACGGTCGGCGACGCGCGTCTCAAGATCTGGCGCTCGGAGGTCGCCGCCCTCGGCGAGACGCTTGCTCCCGGAGAAGTGAGCGCGGGGAAAGAGCTGATCGCCGGGACGGGGGAGGGGGCACTGATCCTGTCGGAGGTGCAGCTGGCGGGGAAGAAGAAGATGTCCGGGGCCGACCTGGCGCGCGGTCTGCGTATGGCCCCCGGCACCCGTTTCGGATAGATACTTGACCCCAATGCCCAAGCTGAGGTTGGCTCCATCGATATTGACCGCCGACTTCGGCCGTCTCGAGGAAGAGATCTCGTCCGTGGCGCCCTTCGTCGATTGGTTCCACCTCGATGTCATGGACGGCCATTACGTCCCGAACCTGACCTTTGGGCCCACGGTGGTCGAGGCGGTCCGCAGGGCCTGTGCGACGCCCCTCCACGTCCATCTGATGATCGAGAACCCGCTGGAGTTCGCCGCAACCTTCGTGAAGGCCGGAGTGCAGAGGATCTCCTTCCACCCCGAGGTGGTGCGCGACGTGGCAGCCGCCGTTGCCGAAGTGAAGGCGGCGGGGGCCGAGGTGGGCCTGGCCGTCCACCCGGACGTGCCTCTGAGTGCAGTGGAGCCCTACCTCGCCTCTCTGGACGTGCTCCTGATGATGACCGTCCGCCCCGGTTTCGGCGGCCAGAAGTTCCTCCACGAGGTCGTGCCGAAGATCACCGCCGCCCGGTCGGCACTTGAGGAGAAAGGGGCAAATGCCGACATAGAGGTGGATGGGGGTGTGAATCTGGAGACCGTAGACATAGCCGTTCAAGCTGGGGGCGAGATCTTGGTTGCCGGAAGCGCGATCTTCGACGGCGTGGACGCGCCCGCCGCCGCTAGGCGGCTGCGCGAGAGACTGGACGCGATGTCATGAAGGGGAGCGAAACGACCTCCTTGCCCGGCCCGCGCACGTGGGCCGGAGAAGCCGCGGCAGACGAGCGTCCGGTCCTCCGCGAGAAGATCCTCGTGGCAGACGACGACGAGGACATCGTTCGCTTCGTCGAGGTGAACCTCCGCCTAGAGGGTTACGACGTCATCACCGTCGGCGACGGCGAGGAAGCGTTGAAGGCGGCGTGCGACGACGCTCCGGATCTGATCCTTCTCGACGTGATGATGCCCAAGATGGATGGTTTCGAGGTCTGCCAGAGACTGCGCCGCGATGGGCGCACGAAGGGCATCTCGGTGATCATGCTCACGGCCAAGTCCCTGTCCGCCGACAAGGTGGTCGGGCTCACGGTGGGGGCCGACGACTACATGATCAAGCCGTTCGACCCCATCGAGCTGGTTGCCCGGGTGAAGTCGGCGTTGCGCCGCTCGCGCGAGATGCGCGGGCTCAATCCCCTCACCCAGCTCCCGGGGAACCTCGAGGTTCAGGAAGAGGTGCGCCGTCGCGTCTCGACGGGCGAGCCCTTTGCCCTCATGTATTTCGACCTCGACAACTTCAAGGCGTTCAACGACTTCTACGGGTTCCTTCGCGGGGATGAAGCGATCAAGCTCCTGGCGCGGTGTCTGACCGACGCCTTGCGGATCCACGCGACCTCGGACGCGTTCCTCGGACACATAGGTGGGGACGACTTCGTTGCAGTCTCCGACCCCGACAACGCTGAGGCGGTGGCTCTGTATCTGATCAACTGTTGGGACGAAGGTGTCAAGAGTCTCTACAACCAAGAGGACGTCGAGCGCGGCTACATCGAGATCGCCGACCGGCAGGCCGTGATGCACAAGTTCCCGATCAACACGGTCTCCGTCGGCATCACGATGAACACGCTCCGCCCCATCGAGACGCACTGGGAGGCGGCGGAGCTGGCCGCCGAGATGAAGCAGTTCGCCAAGCGAGAGCCGC
>JAXDJL010000268.1:0-4713 GCA_034665685.1 Actinomycetota bacterium
TCTCCACAAACGACGAGCTGATCCACTACTCGAGGACTCTTTCGATCCAAGCGAACGGGTCTCGGACTTCGTCCAGCGTCGGGAGATTGTCGGGGGCCGCCCACATGAGGTTCAGCTTCTCTATCCCTTGGAGTTTCACGATCGCCGCGCAGAAGGTCACGCCACTGGTTTGCAAGGAACGATCGGGCGTGATGCCCAGGATGTCGTCCAGCGCGGATTTCCCTTCGCTCGGAGACGCGGCATGACGCGCCATCCCCTCCTCTATCTGCGGCAGCGACTTGATCATCTCGGGCCCCACCTGCCCCACTGCATGGGTCGCGTAGCCCTCGAAGACCGCCACGAAGGCCTGCAGCCGGCTGAGGGCCTGGGCGTGTCGCTCGGTTGCTGCGATCGGGAAGGTCTGCCCCGACCCCAAGCCCTGCTCGAGGGCCTCGGGTCCTCCACTTTGCATCTCGATGATCCGGCGTTGGAGATCCCCGGTGTCGATCTCGATGGCCTCGATCAGGGACGTCATCAGGCTCCTCAGATAGCGCTCGACCCATCGGTTGGCGCTTCCGATGAGATGCCGAGACGTCTCGCGCAGCGCGAACCACGTGCGGAACTCTTCGATGTCGAAGCCGTAGTCGCGCGCGATGGAAACCGCGTTCTGATCCACCAAGAAGATGTGGCCCTTGTCGTCCCGCGGGATCGGCAGGTCGTAGCGTCCCAGCGCCTCGCGTGACAGATGACCGATGAGGCTCCCCGCTTGGAGGCCGAGCAGAAGGGGAGCGAGCTGACCGATGATCGCCTCGGCCCCGGGTGTCCCCTGAGATTCCTCGTCGCCCAATCCCTGGGCGGCGGAGGTGAAACGAGAGGACAGGACCTCGAGGACCCACCGCCAGGACTCCAGGGTGGAGGCAACCCAGTTGCCGCGCCCCGTCACCTCGGTACGAGAAGGCTCGTCGAAGGCGAGTCTCGTGTACCCGGAGAGCAGCATCTCGCCGGAGTGAACCGCCTCATCGAAGGCGCGAGCGGCATCCGCATCCGGCTTCGGATCGCCCCCGCCCTCCGTGGCTATCGCCATGGCCACCTGGGTGGCGAGCTCGGTATTCAGTGGGCCCTCGGTCGCCGAAAGCAGCTTCTGAAGCTCGCGGAACAGGGGGATATCGCCGAACGGCTGTTGACTCACCCACCCAGTTTAGTGAGGGTTCGAGCACTAGTGCATGGCTCAGTTGGGTAACCTCGCCCCACGATGGCTACTGCGGGGGAGAGCTCAGGACTCACGATCGCGATCACCGGCGCGAGCGGTTACGTCGGCACCAAGCTCGTGTCCCTCCTGTCGCAGGACGATCGCGTGGAGCGGATCCTCGGATTCGACGTGGTGAGACCGAAGGGCGCCACCCCCCGGAAGTTCGTCTTCGACGAGATGGATGTGAGGAATCCGGCCCTCGCCACCCGTTTCGAGGGTGCAGACGTCGTCATCCACCTGGCCTTCGTTATGGATCCGATACGTGATGAAGGCCTCATGCGCGACATCAACGTCAACGGAAGCCAGAACGTCTTCAAGTCCGCCGGTAAAGCCGGCGTCGGCAAGATCGTGTACACGTCCTCGGCGACGGTCTACGGCGCTCATCCCGACAACGATCTTCCGCTGACCGAGGACTCGCCGCTCAGAGCGAACCTCGACTTCTCCTATCCCGCTCACAAGCTCGAGGTCGAGTACGTCGTGCGGGAGATCGAGGAGGAGTACCCGGACCTGATCCTGACGGTTTTCCGGCCCTCCGTCGTCTTCGGGCCGCACGTAGATAGCGCCTGGTCCCACCTGTTGGAGATGCCGCTGCTGTTCGGCGTGCAGGGTTACAGGCCCCCCTTGCAGTTCATCCACGAGGACGACGTTGCGCGAGCCCTCCAGTTCGCCGTCTTCAAGGACCTCGGCGGGATCTACAACCTGGCCCCAGAGGGCTGGCTCGAATACGACGAGGTACTGGCTCTGCTCGGAAAGCGTCGGGTCGACCTCCCCGAGCCCATGGCCTTCTCGCTGGCGGAGAGGATGTGGGGGCTCGGCGTGGGTGAGGCGCCGGCCGGGATGCTGCACTACGTGATGCACCCGTGGGTCGTGGGCACCGGCAAGCTGACGGAGGCCGGTTTCCGCTGCCGGCATTCCAACCTCGACGCCCTCTCTCAGACCGTCGACAAGACGAAAGGCCGCGTGCGCGTGGCGCGCCGAAGCGTCGAGAAGAGGGATCTGAGAAGGGGAGCGTCGGCAACGCTGGCCCTCGCCGGAGGAGCTCTCCTGTGGCGAGGCCTTCGGCTCCGAGGCCAGAGAACCTAGCGCCGGAGACCTAACGGCCTCAGAACCAAGTGCCTGCTAGGGTGGCGCCCGGCACCTCATCCGAGGCCCGCTGCTATCCGCACGGAGATAGTGCAACCCGTGCGAGGAGGTTACTTTTTTGATCTATCTGGTGATCATGGTGGTCGTTGCCGCCGTCGGTATCGGCCGCCTGTGGCTGCAACAGCGAAGGCAGCAAGCTCGCCTCTTTTCCGTCGCGGAGTTCCGCAACGGACTGGACAAGATCGCGGCCCCCTCTGCCGCACAGCCGGCGGTGGCGGACCGTCGCCCGCCCTCCCCTAGACGCCGTCCGACCCACCCCGCCCAACCGATGGACCCCGCGCGTCGCGCTGCGGCGAAGAGGCGACTCGAGGAGCGAAGGGCCGGCCGGGTCGCGCCTCGCTAGCGCCCAAGGAGTTTCTACGTGTCACGTGACCTAGCGATCGATCTCGGAACCGCGAACACCCTCGTTTACCAGAGGAATCGCGGCATCCTTTTCGCGGAACCAACCGTCCTCGCGCTGAACAAGGAGACGGGCGCGGTCCTGGCCATGGGAGAAGAGGCGTGGCAGATGATCGGGCGGACGCCCGGATACATCGTCGCCGTGAGGCCCCTCAGATCGGGTGCGATCTCTGACTTCGACATCACCGAGAAGCTGATACGTCTCATCATGCAGCGCTCGGGTGTATCCCGTTTCTCTCGCCCCCGCGTCCTCATCACCGTCGCCAGCGCGCTCACGGAGGTCGAGCGGCGCGCTGTCGAGGAGGCCACTCTTTCGGCCGGCGCGCGCACTTGCCATCTCATCGAGGAGCCGGTTGCCGCGGCGATCGGAGCGGGACTGCCGATCCACGAGCCGATGGGGAACCTCGTCGTCGACCTCGGCGGCGGCACCAGCGAGGTTGCACTGATCTCGATGGGCGGCATCGTTACGAACACAGCGGTTCGCGTTGGAGGTTTCGACCTGGACGGTGCGATCCAGAACTACGTGCGCCGCGAGTACACGGTCGCGATCGGAGAGCGCACCGCGGAACGGATCAAGATGTCGATCGGTTCCGCATTCCCCCTGGCGAAGGAAGAGAAGGCCGAGCTGCGCGGTCGCGATATGGCGTCGGGCCTGCCGAAGAACATCATCATCACGTCCGAGGAGATACGCGAGGCGATCAACGAGCCGGTCCGTTCCATCGTCGCCTCGGTGGTCGAGTGCCTCGGCGCCTCTCCGCCGGACCTGGTGCAGGACGTGCTGTCGAACGGGATCGCGCTGACGGGCGGTGGCGCCATGCTGAAGGGCCTCGACATGCTCATATCCCAGGAGGCCGAGGTCCCCGTGCACATCACCGAGCAACCCCTCGAGGCCGTGGTGGTTGGCGCCGGGAAGTGCCTGGACGCCTTCGACAGCGTGAAGTCCGTGCTCCTCAGCGCGCGCGACTGACCACGTGATCGCTCCCTGCCGCTTACCGCGCGGCAGGGAATAGCCTTCTGCGATGCATTCAGGTGAGTGGGATCTCCCGGATCCCCCCGGGGTTCATCCGGTCAAGGGGTCCCACTGGTGGCGGTGGGTATCGATCGCCATCGTTCTCATCGGTCTTGCCGCCGCCGCGTTCTGGGTGCAGATCCCCTTCTTCTATGCGTATCTGCCCGGACCCGTTAGGAACGTCGACGAGCTGATCGACGTTTCCGGAGCCGATACGTACTCCTCGGAGGGTGAGCTGCTGATGACAACGGTCAGCGTGGATCTAGAGGTGACGTTCGCCGATTGGGTGGAGGCTTCGTTCGATCCGCACTCCGTGGTGGTGGACCGAGATGCCGTAACGGGCGGGCAATCCTTCAGCGATCTCGAGAAGCAGCAGTTGGATGCGATGGACCAGTCGAAGCAGCATGCGCAAGAGGTCGCACTCTCCGCGCTGGGCCTCGCTCAGCCCGAGAGCGATGGGGTCCGCGTCGTCGAGGTGATCGAAGGCGTCCCCGCCGCCGAGGCGATTCGCCCGGGAGATGTGATCGTCAAGGTCGACGGGGACAAAGTGCAGACGAGCTGTGAGGTGGGAAGCGCGATCGGCCAGCGCGAACCGGGAAGCCGGATCCAGGTAACGGTGCGCCGGGACGGCCGTTTGCAAACATTCGAGGTGGGGACCGTCGCCGATCCTCAGGATCCGTCGTCGTCGATCATCGGCGTCAGCCTGGAGGACATCAATTACAGGTTCGATCCCGGCGTGAAGGTGGAGTTCGAGAGCGGCGAGATCGCCGGGCCGTCGGCGGGATTGATGTTCACGCTGGCGCTCTACGACCGCCTGACCCCCGAGGACCTCACGAGCGGAAAGAAGATCGCCGGCACCGGGACCATCGCGTGCGATGGCCAAGTAGGGCCCATCGGGGGGATCGAGCAGAAGATCGCGGGCGCCGAAGAGGCC
>JAXDJL010000269.1:0-6046 GCA_034665685.1 Actinomycetota bacterium
GTGTTGGTGCGCGCGTTCTACACGGTGCAGGACGCGAAGTCTCCGTTCATCATCATGTGCGTCGTCGTCGCGTTGCACACGGCGATCAACATCCCCCTCTATTACTGGATCGGCGTGAAGGGACTTGCGGCCGGTCAGGCGATCTCCTACACCGTGGGCATCCTGATGCAAACGAAGATGCTGGAGCGGCACGCCGGAACGTTGGACTTCAAGCGCATCGTGAACACCGGAGCGCGCGTGCTCACCGCGTCGGCCGCGATGGGGGCAGTCGCCTGGCTGTCGCACGAGGGTCTCGAGGCATCGATCGGAAGCTCGTCCGGTGGAGATTCGATCCTCGGCCAGACCGTGATGTTGGGACTGCCCACCGTCCTCGGCGTCGTCTCCTACCTTGCATTCGCCGCCGCGCTGAAGGTCGAGGAGATCGGCTTCATCAGAGCCCTCGTGCTTCGTCGACCAAGCGGCGTCGAGGATCCCGCGACGCTCTAGCTCCAGTCCTCGTCTCCGTAGAAGCGACCGGACACCTCCGCCGTCTCGCGGCGTATCCGGTCGATCTCTTCGGGGGTCAGCCTTCGGAGCCAGGTTTGCTTCGCAGCGGCGCTGTCGCGCCTCACCGCTCTGCGCCGGGAGGGTCGGACCTCCTTGGGATTCTGCGAGCCGGACGATCGCGCGACCCCCGCCCGGACCTGGTCGCTCCACCGGAGACCGAGCTGCCCATAAAGCTCCTCGAACCCGGTGACTGGGTCGCCGGCGAGGTCCTCGTACCTGATGAAGTACCACTCCGGGTGCCTCTCGCGGAACTGCGAGATGACGTCGTAGATCGAGTTCCACATGACGATGCCCTCTCCCACGAGGTCGATCTCTCCCTGGTAGCCGCGGTACTCAGCCGCGCGATGGCCGAGTAGATCGCGCATCAACAGTTCCTGGGCGAGCCAGTGCTCCTCGTAGTCGAACCCCCAGTTGAGACGCTTGATGCTGGAGATGAACGCAGCAGGGTGACGGATCATCACCACGACCTGCATGTCGAAGGTCCGCGCCAGCCACTCCGAGGAGAAGATCGCCAGAGGATCCTTCAGCAACGGTCGCAACTTCTTCCACCGATAGGCGAGAGCGCGCGGAACCTCCGGGACTTGGCGCGCGAGCTGTTTCGGTTTCCTGGTGTTCTTCAGCACGTCCCACAACGGGTAACGCAGTTCCATGACGCGCTCGAGCTGCGCGCGATAAGGGCCGGCATTCTCATCCGTGATGTACATGAACCACTGGGGCAGGGGTTCGGCCAACCACGCCGGCGCCCTGCTGGGTGTGAAGGGCTCGTCGATGTAGGCCGCCTCACCCGAGAGACACAGCATCTTCCCGGTCCAGGTGGTGCCCGAACGGTGCGATCCGGTAACGAGGATGGGGCGGCTCATGCCGCCACCGTAGCGGCGTTAGCGATCGCCGCAGGTGCGGGTGCCCCGGTACACGCCGAGCGCGGTTCTGAGAGCGCGCGGCAAACGCGCCTGAGGACCGAACGATCCGGAGGCGAGCGCGTCGAGGAATCCACCGGTTGACCCGGCGTCGTGCAGCGACATGCAAGGTCGTTCCGGCCGCGCGTACGGGACGCCGGCCCCCGTAACGCCCACCCGGAACGTCGTGGTGGACGACGGAGGTATCGAGATCGACGGCGAGGGCAGCACCGTCGGCTCGGTCGAGGGCGTGGGGCTGGGTGACGGAGTCGGCTCCGGTATCGGCGAGCTCTCGCCGGGATCGGCGCCGGGCAGCACCAGGAGCGCGGAGCCCACCGGCCGCTCGTACCCGCTCGAAGGACGGTTGACGATGTTCCCTTTGAGCCACATCGTCGTCGAGCCGCCGCCGTCGAGGTTCAGAGCCGACGTCGCCCCGAGATGCCGGAAAAGGTGGGCAAAAGGCCGCAACCTCATGCCCACCGATCTCTTGCTGCGCCCGTCCACCGTCACGAGGAGGAGCTTGCCGTCGGCGGTCACACCTATGCCCGTGCGCGGGTTGCGCTCGCAGAAGTACGAGCCCTCGCACGGGCCGATCGTGTAACGGCCGTCCTCGATCAAGCTTGGGTTGCCGCCGACCGTGTCGAGCACGCCCGGCCATCCCGAGGTCCAGGTCAAGGACACGACTTCGTCGGGGACTAGTTGGGTCATGAGCTTCTCCGACTGTCTCGTGTCAGGCCGGGCGGACACGACGATGCCCCCCCGGCGCTGCATGCGCTTCGATGACGCGCAGCGCAGGGCGTCGACGGAGTAGTTCTCCTGGACCGCGGTCCCCTGCTGCGCCCACGCCCGAGCGAACGGTTCCACCGGCACAAGCCGAGCCGAGCAGGCGTTGCGAGGAGGGGCGAAGGAGACGCCCCCGAGTGACGTGTAAACGCCGAACTCGCCTTCCTCGAGCACGCCATCGTTCCAGGCAGGGATCTTCCACAGCTGCGGAGTGTCCTGCTGGATCAGCGAGACGCGGAGCTTCGGATGTCCGATGTAGACGCTCGTCTCGTCACTGGAGATCGCGAAGTTGCGTCCCCAGATCAGCGACGAGGTAACCAGCTCGCCGTCCTCCGCGAAGAGGTCGACGGGGCGCCCGGCGCCGGCGTCGGATGGAAGCAAGGTGAAGTCTCCGTTGATCGCAGCGACGGCCCCCTTGCGCGACGCCATCGAACTGGTCGTTTCGTGACCCGGGATCTTCTCGTTGGCGAGCGCGACATCCACAGTGGAGGCAGCGTCGGGGTCGACCGTCAGGACCTTGATGCGATTGGGCCCGCGTCGGTCGAGCATCCGCGTCATGGTCATCCCTGGGGCGACCGTGTAGGTGCGGGTGCGATAACGAGACCTCGCATCCGCGGATCCGGGCCGCGCGCCGGGCACGGCGAGGCCGATGAAGAGCGCGGCTACGCCGAGGAGAGCTACAAGATGGTTCCGATTCCCCCACGACACGAACGTCACGATAGCGGTGTTTCGGCAGCGTCGCTCCGCGCCTTTAGGGCCGGCGAGTGGGTGCCAGCAGCGGGCGGCTCAATCCACTTCGCAGCCGAGCCGCCGTGGTACCGTCCTCGTGCTCTATCGGGACGGGAAGACGCCGACCGATCGGCTATCTCCGCAGGTCACGGGCGTGTGAAGCCCGAACCGAAGCCGCGCCAACGAAGGCGGGTGGCGAGATCGAGTCTCCAAGGAGGACCCAGCTTGAACTGGACCACCAAGAACAAGCGCGTCGCCGCGATAGGCGGCGGGGTCGCCGTGCTTGCGGCCGGTGCGCTTTACCTCGTCCTGAACAAAGACGTGGCCAGCAAGATCCCCGGCCTGAATCAGGTCGTCGACCCGCCGAAGTGTCCACTCTCGGGGGTCGAGCCCGCGAAGGAATCTCTTCTCGACCGTCCCGCCATTGCACTCAAGATCGAGAACAATCCCCTCGCCTACCCACTCTCGGGGCTCGAAGAGGCGGAAGTGGTCTATGAGGAGCCGGTCGAAGGCGGGCTGACGCGCTTCATGGCGATCTTCCACTGCACCGACGCCGCTAAGGCGGGGCCCGTTCGCAGCGCGCGCATCGTCGACCCCGCGATCCTCAGTCCATACACCTTGATCCTCGGCGACGCGGGTGGAAACGACATCGTTCACAACGCGCTCGTGAAGGGCGGGGTAGTCGAGATCGACGAGACCGACGCCGGCGAGGCCATGTTCCGCGCCGATCGACCCGAGACGACTTTCGAGCACACCCTCTACGCGGACACGGCAGCGGTCCGGAAGATCGGCGAGAAGGAGTTCGGCGATCCGCCGCCCGACGACATCTTCGAGTTCGGAGACGTGCAGAAGGGCAAGAAGGTCAAGACGATCACCGCCACGTTCAGCGCAGGCTCGGTCGCGACGTTCACCTGGAAGGAAGGGCGCTGGTACCGGTCGCAGGGAGACGAACCGTTGATCGCCGAGAGTGGGGATCAGTTCGCTGCGGACAACGTGCTCATCGAACAGCACACGGTGAACTTTGCCGAAGGCTTGACGGACGTCCTCGGCACGCCTTCTCCGGAGATCGCCGACGTTACCGGCACCGGAAAGGCATGGCTGTTCCGGGACGGACGCGTCATCAAGGGAACCTGGACGCGCGAGTCGGAGGACGATCCCGTCCACTTCGAAACGGCCGACGGAGACACCATGTTGCTCGCCGAAGGGTCGACATGGATCGAGCTCCTTCCCGACAACAAGGGCGACGTAAAGGGGTCACTCGACTTTGCTAAGTAAACGCGCGGTCGCCCTCGCACTTGCCTGCCTGCTCGCGTTCGGAGCATGCAGCGGAGACGACGACACTCCCATCGCAGCAGCATCACCAAGCGCGGAGCCAACGCCCCCGGCGCCTCAGTGCCCCTTGACCGGGCTCGATGCCCCGGCCGACGCCGACCTCGATCGTCCGGCGGTCGCCGTGAAGATCGAGAACAACCAGGACGCTTATCCGCTCTCCGGTCTCGAAGACGCCGAGCTCGTCTACGAAGAGCAGGTCGAGGGTGGACAAACCAGGTTCATGGCGATCTTTCACTGCACCGACACGAAGAAGGCCGGCCCGGTGCGAAGCTCGCGGGCAGTCGACCCCGCCATCATGACTCCGACCACCAGGATCCTCGCGGCGGCCGGGGGGAACCTCATCGTCCGGGAGATCCTCGAGGACGGCAACGTCATCATCGTGGATGAAGACAGCGCCGACACCGCGATGAGGCGCGTCGACCGTCCCGGCATCAGCTCGGAGCACACGCTGTACGGGAACACGGCGAAGCTCAGGAAGATCGGTCAGAAGGAGTACAAGAAGCCTCCTCCCGATGACCTGTTCTCTTTCGGAGACCTTCCCGCGGGCGGGAAGAAGGTCAAGAAGATCACCGTCGAGTTCAGTTCGGCCACCACGATCGAGTGGAAATGGTCGAAGGGCGAGTGGCGGCGCTCCGAACTTGGCGAACAGTTCATCGCCGAATCCGGTGAACACATCGCGACCGACAACCTGATCATCGAAATGCACACGGTTAACAACTCGACGACGATCGTCGACGTCGCCGGCAACCCATCGATCGAGATCGCGGACGTCACTGGGAAGGGAAAGGCGATCCTGTTCAGGGACGGCCGAGCCTTCATCGGGCAATGGGTGAGGAAGTCGCGCAAGAAACGCGTCGTGTACCGCACCAAGGGCGGGAAAGAGATGACGCTCAAGGCTGGAACTACCTGGGTAGAGCTTCTCCCGAACGACAAGGGCCAGGTGAAGGGCTCGGTTCGCTTCGGGAAATAGGCCCCAAACCCAAGTCTCACAAAAAGGATTATCCGGACTCGGCCCCGAATCATTAGTGCATGGGGGCTACACAGGAGCCGTTCGTATCCGCAGAGCAAGCTCGCGGAGATCACCTTCAGGTGGTGCTCGAGGCCGCGCAGGAGTTGGTCCAGAACCTCGACCTGAACACGGTCCTGCACAGATCGGTCGACGCACTACGGCGTCTCGTTCACGTTGCCGGCGTGACGATCCTCTTGATGGAGAACGACGGTCTTTACCCCGCGCTGGTGGAGGGGGCCGAGGGGCTTCCCTCGGGGATGGTCATCGAGGAGCCGCTGATCGCGCGAAGCGAGGTGCTCGGGGTCGTTCAGATCAGGGTGGACGCCGCCGATCAGGAAGAGCGCGAGCTGATCCGCACCTTCCTTCCTTTCATGAGCAACGCGATTGCCAATTCCCTAGAGTTCGAGGCACAGCGCTCTGCGACCGAGCGTTCCGAAGAGGCCCAGCGCGTGCAGCGGGATTTCCTGTCGGTCGTGTCTCATGAGCTGCGGACCCCCCTTGCGGTGGTGATGGGCTACGCCGAGACACTCGCTCGCAACGTGGATCAGCTCGATGCAGACCAGGTCGTGAACATCTCTGCCAGGACCCGGGACGCGAGCCGGCGTTTGGCGCGACTGATAGGCGACCTCTTCGACCTCGCGCAGGCCGACCGCGGAACGCTGGGCGTGAGCCTCTACCCGACGTCGGTCGAACGCGTTCTCAAGCAAGCATCCTTCGAGACGCAGCCCTCGAAGCACCGGCTCGAGATCGT
>JAXDJL010000270.1:0-4587 GCA_034665685.1 Actinomycetota bacterium
CTCCAGGGATTCACGATGCTCACCGGCTCTCGGTTGGGGGCCGCGTTCGTCGTTCTCGTCACGGCGATGATCTACGCCGCGCGAGGAGGTGAAGGCGAGCGAAGGAAGCCGCTGTCCACCGCGGTCATGGCATTGCTCACGACCGCTCTCATCTACGTCCCCTCCTCCTTGATCGGCGCGACGATCCTCAGGTGGGGTCCCTTCCATCGACTCGACCTCCAGTTCCCCGGGCAGTTCGCAGATCTGATCGACGTCGTCTACGGAGGACTGCTCGATAGGGTTGCGGAACTCCCCGCCGCGGTCGTGTTCCTCGGTGGACTCGGTGTTCTCCTCCTGTCGTTCAAGATGCTGGACACCGTCATGCCGCACCTCGATTCGACGACGATGGACGAGCACCGGCTGCGTTGGCTTCGTCAGAAGTGGACGATGTTCGGGCTCGGCTGCGTGGTCGCGCTCATCACTATGTCGGTGTCAGTGGCCCTCACGATCCTCGTCCCGCTCGTAGCCAAGGGCTACGCCAAGCGCGAGGACATACTTCCGTACATCATGGGAGCGAACATCACGACCTTGGGGGACACGATGTTGGCTGCGTTCGCTCTGCATTCGCCCGCCGCAGTGAGGATCGTTCTGGCGGAAGTCATCGCCACGAGCATCTTTAGCGTGATCCTCCTCACCTTCTTCTATCCTCAGACAAGGACGCTCATATGGAAGGTGCAGAGGATGATGGTCAGCAGCAAACCCCGTCTGGCGGTCTTCACCGCAGCCCTGTTCCTCCTGCCCATCACGATCATCGTGGTGTCGGGGGCCGCAGGATGAAGGCCGGAGGGAACGAGCCCGACGTCACGCTCAAGATCCCGCGGCCCCTGTACCAGCAACTCAAGCAAGTGATCCAGGGGTCGGGCTTCCACTCGGTTACCGAGTTCGCCGTGTACGTCCTGAGGGACCTCGTGTCCCATCACGGTGCCGGAGCGGGGATCACCAAGCCCTTGGAGGCGCCCCACGGCGACGTCGAGCCGCTGTCGCCCGATGAGATCGAGGCGATCAGGCAGCGCCTCAGCTCCCTCGGCTACCTGTAAAGACCTCCCCACTGGATCGCCGGTCGGGCCCGGAGCCGAACCACCTAGTAATCCCCGTCCTTCGTCCCTACGCTTTCCTGAGTGGTTACTGATCTGCACAGAGGGACCGTCACCTTTCTCTTTAGCGACATCGAGGGCTCGACCCTCCTGTTGCAACGTCTTGGTGGGCGCTACGAGGGCGTGCTGGAAGACCATCATCGGATCCTGCGGGATGCGTTCGCCGAGTTCGGGGGGCGGGAGGTCGACACGCAAGGGGACGCATTCTTCGTTTCGTTCGCGCGAACGAGGGAAGCGGTCGCGGCAGCCGTGGCCGGGCAGCGAGCGCTCGCTAAGCACGCGTGGCCGGACGACGTGCAAGTACGAGTCCGCATGGGGATTCACACCGGGGAGCCCACTCTTGCTACCACGGGTTATGTGGGCATCGATGTTCACCGCGGATCCCGCATCTGCGGAGCCGCGCATGGTGGGCAGGTGCTCTGTTCGGAGACCACTCGTGCACTCCTCGACCAAGACGTCGCTCTCCTGGATCTTGGCGAGCAGCGTCTCAAGGACTTGGCGCAACCCGTGCGGCTCTACCAGGTGCTCGCGGACGGTCTGCCTCGGGTGTTCCCGCCACCGAGGACGCTGAACACCCGGCTCACGAACCTGCCGATCCAGCCCACGCCCTTGGTCGGGCGAGAGGACGAGCTGGCAGAGATCGCGGCCGTACTTCGGAAAGACGAGGTCCGCCTCCTCACGTTGGTCGGCACCGGGGGGACGGGCAAGACACGCCTCGCCCTGCAGGTCGTCGCCGATCTGTTGGACGATTTTCCGGGAGGTGGGTTCCTCGTTGCCCTCGCTCCCATAAAAGATCCGAACCACGTGATCCCCGAGATCGGGCAGGCGTTGGGACTCGGGGGAACGGACCTGGAGACCATCGCTAGATATCTCGAGCAAAAAAGGCTCCTCCTCCTGCTCGACAATTTCGAACAAGTCGTGGATGCCGCAGGTCAGGTGGCCTCTCTACTGGCGGCGGCCCCTGGTCTGAAGGTGCTGGCCACGAGCCGCACGCCTCTCCAACTGAGCGCGGAGCGCCTCTTCCCCGTTCCGACGATGTCCGAGAACGAAGCGAGAGCGCTGTTCGTGGAACGGGCGCTGTCCGTGAAACCCGATTTCTCTTTGACGGACAAGGAGAGCTCGATGTTGGGCGAGATCTGCGATCGGCTCGATCGTCTGCCGCTCGCGTTGGAATTGGCTGCGGCCCGCGTTGCCTTGGTGTCTCCGGCGGAGATGCTCGATCGTCTAGGTGACCGGCTGAAGCTTCTGAGTGGAGGTCGCCGCGATCTACCGGAACGGCAGCGAAGCCTCCGCGCTGCGATCGAGTGGAGCCACGACCTCCTCGGCGATGAAGAGCAACAGTTGTTCGCCCGCTTCGCTGTCTTCTCGGGGGGATGCACGCTCGACTCGGCCGAATCTGTTTGCGACACCGACCTGGAACATCTCGCTCTCCTCGTCGATTACAACCTCGTGCGCCGTCAGGACGAACGGATGATGATGTTGGAGACGGTGCGGGAATACGCGACCGAACGGTTGGCGGACGCCGACGAGGCCGACGAAGTTCGAGATCGCCACGCGAATCACTACCTGGCCCTCGCAGAGGATCTCTATCCGACGCGTTGGGAACGAGAGGTCGAGTACTCAGATCGTCTCGAACGCGAGAACGACAACCTGCGCGCCGCTCTCTCCTGGTTCAGCGCGCGAGATATCGCCAAGTTCGTTCGATTGGCCGGATCGTTGGGATGGTTCTGGCACGTTCGCTCGCACATGAGCGAAGGACGGGAGTGGCTTGCCGACGCCCTGGCTCGCTACGCGGAGGGGGACGCG
Source organism: Actinomycetota bacterium (assembly GCA_034665685.1). Taxonomy (GTDB): domain Bacteria; phylum Actinomycetota; class CADDZG01; order CADDZG01; family WHSQ01; genus JAUJNU01. The sequence goes on from JAXDJL010000270.1 coordinate 2,940, forward strand.
CATCGGGGCCGGGCACTCCTCGGCGCAGGCGAGATCGCTGCGTGGCAGGGCGATCTCGACAACGCAAGCCGGTACCTCGGAGAGGCGCTCACGCTATGGCGCGAGTTGGGCGACCGGCAGGAAGAAGCGTTGGTGCTACATGAGTTGGGATGGGCACACTTCTTTGCGGGCGGAGCATCTCGCTCGATGATGGAGGAGAGTCTCGAACTACAGCGCCAGTTGGGTAACCCGGCGCTCATCAACCGCGCTCAGGTGGGGCTAACGCAGGTCCTCGTAAGTCTGCATGAGGTCGAGGCCGTGGAACCGCTCGCGAACGAATCCTTAGCGATCGCGCGCGCTCAAGGAGACATTCGTTCGGAGCATTTCTCCATCCACTTCCTCGCGGACTGTGCACTCATAAAGGGGGAGTGCGAGCTAGCGGAGGAGCGTTACGTGGAGGCTCTGAGGGCGGCGCAGCGACTCGGCGACCAATCGGAGGCAGCGGTGGAGATGCAGGGGATCGCCATGGCTGCCGCTGGGAGACTCGATCATGCCAGGGCTCTGGCTCTGGCCGGAGCCGCTGCCGCCGAGCTCGAATCCCTCAGCGTCGACCTCTCGGGCATGACCTTCTGGATGGATCTGCTGAGCAAGTACTTGGGGAAAGCAGAAGTGGCCCTCGGTAAAGACGCTCTAGCCGCGACCCAAAGGGGCCGGGAGATGGACTTCGAAACGGCCGTCGAAGAGGCACTGGACCCCGCTAGACCGTAAGGACGTTGCGCTCGCATCCACCTGTCAAGGTCGTCGGCGGGATCGCCGATTCCACGCTCAGGTGCGCTCAGCGCACTCAGCGGTGGAGGCGGTGTGATTGAGGCTTGGAAACGGACATTTCCGGGCCTGAGGAACGTTACGTAGTACTACGTATGGTTCCGGCCTGGGTGCCGGTGCCACACTCAGGCCAGCGAGAGTCGCCGGTACCCCAGAACCTGTTGACTCCGCGGATCCCCGCGAGATCCCGGGGGCATTGAGAGGGCCGGCCTTATGGCCGGTTCTCTCTGCTTCTGGCTCGAAAACTCCTACCGAGGAGGGCGCGGCGGGCTCTGGTGCGTGAGCGAGGCCAAGCGGTCGATGACCTCGATCAGGTCGGCGGTTTTCGGGATGTAGGCATCGGCCTTGCGTCCCGTGAGGCGCTCGGCCGCCTCCGTAGAAGCTGCCGAGAACATGGCGATCTTCGTGCTGGGGCAGCGGCGACGGATCTCCGAGAGGACCTCAGCGCCGTTCATGCCGGGCATCATCAGGTCTAGCACCAGTAGGTCGGGGCAGGTCTCCCACGCTAGCTCGAGGGTCTCTTCTCCGCTGGCCAGGTCGGCTACCACCTGGAAGCGCCCATCGACCTCGAGGTTGACTCGGAGCAGTCGGCGGACGTCTGCCTCGTCGTCGGTGATGACGACCGAGGGCCGGCGGTTGAGCCGGTCTTGGGATGCGGTGGTGCTGGGCGCTGTCACGTTGACTCCTGTCACGCCCGCGCCCCTCGGGCTTGCTGGATCTACGCTTTTGCATCGGCAGTCACGCTCCGTGACTTTCTACGTATTTTGCGCAGGCCCCCCCAAGGAACCGCCGGGGATCAACCCGAGCTTGGTCGCCTTGGCGATCGCCTCGACCCTGTTCCTGG
>JAXDJL010000271.1:0-5240 GCA_034665685.1 Actinomycetota bacterium
ATCAAGGTGGCGAGGCGTTTCTCCCTGGTCTCCTCGCGCTTCGCGCTGATCACCCACCAGATCGCGGTGCGACGGTAGCCTCGCGGCTGGGCCTGGAAGAAAGCCCAGGCGTCCGAGTCCTCTTTGAAACGCGCCTCCTGCTTGGGCTCGAAAGCCTCGGGGCGGTTCTCGTAGGAGTAGATGCCCGTCTTCGCCTGGCTGCGCTTCTCGAAAGCGGCGAGCCCTGCGGGGGTCATGAGCCCCTCCTTGGTCAGCTTTGCCACCTTGGCGACGTTGATCTTGCTCCAATTGCTGCGCGGGTTCCGCGGCGTGAATCGCTGCATGTAGCGCTCGTCGTCGATGCTCTTCCGCACGCCGTCGATCCAGCCGAAGCAAAGAGCTTGGTCCACCGACTCCGACCACGTCATGCCCTGCTTGCCGGTTGCCTTGCGGTAGGAACCGACCCAGACCTCGGTCTCGGTGGCCTGATGCACCTCGAGCCAGGCGCGGAACTCCGCGGGTGTGGCGAAGAACTGAGCTTCCATGCTCGTGAATCTAGTGGGGCGACCGACCGGGTTCGAACCGGCGACATCCCGGACCACAACCGGGTGCTCTGCCTGACTGAGCTACGGCCGCCAAGGCGCTCAAGGTTATCAGTCGCCCTAGGCGGACTCCACGACCGCATCTGAGGAGTGGATCGACCCGGCCGCTTCGGCCTCGGCTCGAGCGACAGCTCGGCGGTTCCGACGCGCGTAGGTCCGGAGGAGACCGAGCCCGAAAGCGGCCACCAGGGCGCCGCCGATGAATGCTCCGCGGTACCCGAACATTGCGGCCACGGCCCCCAAGCTGAGAGCGCCCAACCCGAACGACAGATCGAAGAAGGCGGTAAAGGTGCCGACGACCGCCCCGCGCTCGTTCGCAGGAGCGCCGCCCACGGCCAACGTCATCAAGGCGGGGAACGCGAGCGCCTGCCCGAGCCCGAAGAAAGCCGCTCCGATCAAGAGCCCGGGGGTCGCGGCCCACAACCCGATAAGGGCTAAGCCGAACGCGGAAGAGCAGAGGGCTGCGCTCGCGGTCTTGCGGGGGCCGAGGACGTCCGGGATCCGAGCGCCGATGCTCCTGATCGATAGGACCGTTGCCGAGAACACGACGAACACGAGACGAGACCCGCGCAGGCCCAGCTCGAGCGCGTACAGAGGCACGAACGTGTTGAAGCCGGAGAGGCCCCACACGCTCGTCGCGAGGATCGTGCCGGGGACCAAGCCGCGCGGGTGCACCAGCCGTCTTTCGGCCGGGGGTTCGGAGGAGGACTCCGCAGGTCGCGTGTCTCGTACGCGCAGACCGAGCAGCGCCGCAACGAAACTTGCTCCCGCGGCGACGTACCAGGTCGCGTGGAAGTGCGTTCCGTCGAGCACCCATTCACCGAGGACCGGTCCAAGCGCCAGGCCTCCATACAGAGCGAGAGAGAAGAAGCTGAGGGCCTCGCCGCGGCGTTCGTCCGGCGCGAGGTCGTTGATCGCACTTGCCGCCCCGACGTAGAAGGCCGCCTCACCGAGCCCGGTCACCAGACGAAGAAGGATCAGGGGAAGGAGTGCGTCGGCCAGCGCGTAGCCGGCGATCGACAACGCGACCAAGGTAGCTCCGCCGATGATCAGGATGCGGCGACCGCGGGTGTCGCCGACGTGACCGATGAAGGGGCGCAGCAGCACCGCCGACAAGGAGAAGGCTCCGACCGCGAGCCCGACGGACACGCTGCTGCCGCCGAGCGACCCCTCCACGAAGACGGGAAGGGTCGGGATGAGACACCCGATAGCGATGAAATAGGCGAACGTCGAGAGCGTGATCAGGAGGAAGGTCGGCGTCACCAGCCTCGGGCGCCGCGCACCGGACCTTTCTAGCGCTTGCTCGAGCTGCAATGAACCTCCAGAGGGGTAAAGGGGCGATGGGTCGCTCAATGGTGCAACAGAACGGCCCCCCCGATGTTTCCCTCGAAAAACGGGTCGGTACCGCCTGGCCGCCCAGTTTGCGGGGGTTAATACACTGGTAGGAAACAACGATGCGCAGAAAGCTCGGTAGGTGACCGAATTGGACAACAAGATCGAGCCGGAGGCTTTCGGCCCCAATAGCTGGCTCGTCGACGAGATGTACCAGCGCTATCAGGAGAACCCACAGTCGGTGGGGGAGTCCTGGCGCGATTTCTTCGAGGGCTACAAGCCGTCCATGCCGCAGCGAAGCAGTCCCAACGGCAGCGAGGGCGACGAGCCCGAGGCACTGCGCCCGGCTCCCCAACGAGCGACCCAAGCCAAGCCCGAGCCGCAGAAACAGTCCTCCGGCACATCGAAGGCATCGGAGGTGCCGGAGGATGCCATCCCGCTGCGCGGGGTCGCCGCCCGGATCGCCGACAACATGGAGGCGTCCATCGCCGTCCCGACGGCCACCTCCGTTCGTTCGATCCCGGCGAAGCTGCTAGAGGAGAACCGGCGGATCATCAACCGTTACCTGGCGAGCAAGCGCGGCGGGAAGGTCTCTTTCACGCACCTCATCGGCTTCGCGATCCTGCGCGCCCTCGAGGCCCGGCCCGGCATGAAGGCCAGTTACACGGAGATAGACGGGAAGCCCTACCTGGTGCAACACAAGCACGTCAACTTCGGGCTCGCGGTCGACATGGCGAAGTCCGATGGCTCGCGCGTGCTGTACGTCCCGAACATCAAGAACGCGGACGAGCACGACTTCACGGAGTTCTGGGCCTCGTACGAGGAACTGATCAACAAGGTGCGTTCGAACAAGCTCATGCCCGAGGACTTCGCCGGGACGACGGTGACGCTCACGAACCCGGGGACCGTCGGCACCTCGCTGTCGGTCCCGCGCCTCATGCCGAACCAGGGGCTGATCGTCGGAACGGGGGCGATCCAATACCCGCCCGAGTACGAGGCGTCGGACCCGCGCTCGCTCGCGCGCATAGGCGTCAGCAAGGTCATCACGATCACCAGCACCTACGACCACCGCGTGATCCAGGGGGCGGAATCCGGCGAGTTCCTCAACTACATCCACCAGCTCATGCTGGGCACCGACCGTTTCTACGACGAGATCTTTGCGTCGCTGACGATCCCTTACGAGCCCGTGCGGTGGAGCCGCGACGTCGCCCCAGTCGACAACGTCGATCTCGCGCTCGAGAAGCAGTCGCGCGTGATGCAGCTGATCAACATGTACCGGGTGAGAGGACACCTCCTCGCAGAGATAAATCCGATCGCCTGGGAAGTGCTCAGTTACCCGGAGCTGGACTTGTCGCATTACGGCCTCACCGTGTGGGACCTCGATCGTGAGTTCCTGACCGACGGGTTGACCGAAACTCGCAAGCTGCCGCTGCGCAAGATCATCGACATCCTGCGCGACGCATACTGCGGCACGACCGGCATCGAGTACATGCACATCTCCGAGATCGATCAGAAGCGCTGGATCCAGAAGCGCGCCGAATCGAAGCCCGAGGAGCTCTCTCTCGATGAGAAGAAGCACGTCCTCGACAAACTGAACGCGGCCGAGTCTTTCGAGTCGTTCCTGCATGCCAAGTACACGGGCAACAAGCGCTTCTCGATGGAGGGCGCGGAGAGCGTGATCCCGATGTTGGACGCGCTTCTCGAGGACGCGGCGAACAGCGGGATGCTCGAGACCGTGATCGGCATGTCGCATCGCGGCCGGCTCAACGTCCTTGCGAACGTCGTCGGCAAGCCACTGAAGGAGATCTTCAAGGAGTTCGAGGGTGGGATAGACCCGACCTCCGTCCAGGGGTCGGGCGACGTCAAATACCACCTCGGCATGACCGGTCGTTTCGAGGCGCGCAGCGGAGAGAGCCTCGCGGTCGTCCTTGCGTCGAACCCGTCGCACCTCGAGGCGGTGGACCCGATCGTCGAGGGCATGACGCGGGCGAAGCACGATCTTCTCGGATTCGGGAACCACGACAAGGTCCTCCCCGTCCTGCTGCACGGAGACGCCGCGTTCGCGGGTCAGGGCGTTGTTGCAGAAACCCTTCAGTTGTCCGAGGTGAACGGCTACCGAACCGGAGGCACCGTCCACATCGTTGTCAACAACCAGATCGGTTTCACTACTCCGCCGCGGTTGGGACGCTCCACGACGTACGCGACCGACATCGCGAAGATGATCCAGGCCCCCATCCTCCACGTGAACGGCGACGACCCGGAGGCATGCGTCCGGGTGATGCACCTGGCGTTCGCCTACCGGCAGGAGTTCTACAAGGACATCGTCATCGACCTGGTCTGTTACCGCCGGTGGGGCCACAACGAAGGGGACGAGCCGGCGTACACGCAGCCGCTCATGTACTCGAAGATCGAGGACCGTCGCTCCGTGCGCAAGCGCTACCTCGAGTCTCTGTTGAACCGCGGCGAGCTGACCGTCGAAGAGGCGGAGGCTTCCTTCGCCGATTTCCGCAAGCGGCTTCAAGGCGCGTTCGAGGAGACGAAGAACACCGCTCCGAAGGAGGTGCCGCTGGCACCCCCGCCACCGGAGCCCGCCGGTGTCCTGCCCCCCGTGGAGACTGGAGTAGAGCGCGACCGGCTCGAGAGCATCCACAAGGTCCTTACGACCATCCCCGAGGGCTTCGAGCCGCATCCCAAACTGCGCAAGCAGATCGAGAAGCGCAGCGAGATGTTCCAGAAGGACGCGATCGACTGGGCGGAGGGTGAGGCCCTCGCGTTCGGCTCGTTGTTGATGGAGGGCATCCGGGTTCGACTCTCCGGACAGGACTCGCGGCGCGGCACCTTCAGCCAGAGGCACTCGGTGCTGGTCGACTACCGGACCGAAGAGGAGTACGTCCCGCTCAATCACCTCGGTGAAGGACAGGCGCCCTTCCGGTCCCTGGACAGCATCCTCTCGGAGTTCGCGGTCATGGGCTTCGAGTACGGATACTCCGTCGCGAACGGCGACGCGCTCGTTTGCTGGGAGGCGCAGTTCGGCGACTTCGTCAACGGCGCGCAGGTGATCGTCGACCAATTCGTCTCTTCCGGCGAGGACAAATGGCGCCAGGAGAGCGGCCTCGTGCTGCTGTTGCCGCATGGTTACGAGGGCCAGGGACCCGAGCACTCCAGTGCGCGCCTCGAGCGTTTCTTGACGCTGGCTGCGGAGGACAACATCCAGATCGTCGTCCCCACGACCGCCGCCCAGTACTTCCACATGCTGCGCCGCCAGATGCACAGGAGCGTCCGCAAGCCGTTGGTGGTCATGACGCCGAAATCTCTGCTTCGTCATCC
>JAXDJL010000272.1:0-2590 GCA_034665685.1 Actinomycetota bacterium
GAGGTACCTCACCATCGCCCTGCCAGGCCTCATCCTCTGTGTCGCAGTCGGAGTCACGAAGATCGGCCCCCGGTGGCTGTCGATCGCAGTGTTCATTACCGTCTTCGCCCTAAGTGCCGCCAGCCTCAACAGGTGGTACGAGCATCCTCCGGAGTACAAGGATGGACCTTGGCGAGAAGCTTCGACCTTCCTCTTGTCGAAGGTCCACGACGGCGACACCGTTCTCTTCGATTCAGAGGCCTCCGCAATCCTCTTCAACTATTACTCCCGAAGCCTTCCAGATGAACCGCTCCGTCTTGAGTTCCCCTACCTGCCGCCGGTTCTGAATGATGGTGAAAGCGCCTCGCTCCCGGTGGCGGGAGTGGGGGCGCTTAAGGAGCAAACACCTTTGCCCAGGAGGGTGTGGGTGTTGCTCGGAGGCACCTTCATGCCGACCTCCGGCAGATTCCTAAGCGAGGGGATGGGGGACCGTTACCGGCCAGGCGGGATCGGGATCGCCTTCAGCTACGCGCGGATGCAGCTATACCGCAAGACGCGTCCTTCTCACCATGAGCGCACGAGATAGTTGTTCGCGCAGCCCGAAGCGGAAAAGCTCCTAGAGTAGGTCGATGCCGCAAGACACCCCTAGCGCCGGATGATCGCGCCAGTTCGCAAGGCGATCCAAACACGAGATCTATTCGTCACACTCATCGAAAGAGATATACGTCTACGGGCCAAACGCTCCTCTCTGGCGACGTTCTGGCCCGTCGTTTCTCCCCTCTTCCTCATGAGTCTTTACATGTTCGTCTTCAGCAGCGTATTCAACGCGAACGTCGAGCGGTATCCGGAATTCCTTCTATGCGGCCTACTTCCCTGGTCGTTCTTGGTCCAGACGTTGGGCAAGACGATCACGTCCATCTCCGCGGAGCCGGAGATGGTGCGAAAGTCTCCATTCCCTTACGAGCTTCTCCCGCTCGGCGCGGTCGGGGGCCACGCCGTCAACTTCTTGATCGCGTTGACCGGTTTCGTTGGCTACCTAGCCGTGGTCGGTCATTTGCATTGGGCGCTCTTCCCGGCGCTGATCGCGCCGATAGCGGCGGTGATGCTGCTCGTGATGGCGCTGTCCATGCTCGTGTCTTTGATCGATGTCTACAACCAAGACCTCCGTCTAGTACTCGGAAACATCCTCACGCTCTGGTTCTTCATCGTCCCGATCGTCTACAGGCCGGACATGGCTCCCACCAGCATGCATTTCCTTCGCTCCATCGATCCCATGAACCTGATCGTCAGCCAGTTTCGAAGCGTTCTTTATTACGGGCACATACAAAAACCGGGAGACTTCATCCTGATGTTCGTGGTCTGCGTGGCGTTCTTCGCCGGATCCCTAGCGCTGTTCCGTGTACTGTCCCGCAACCTCCCGAAGGACGTGTGATGGAGTCGATCTCGGTTCGCAACCTGTGGGAGGGATACGCGGTCAAGTCGAGGCGGGGTTGGCGTCGGCGGGGGCAGATCAAGTGGGCCCTCCGGGACGTCACCCTCAGCGTGGCTGCGGGAGAGATGGTCGCGGTAATCGGGAGGAACGGCTCGGGGAAATCCACGCTCTTGCAGAGCGTCGCAGGCGTGCTTAAGCCAACGAAAGGCCAGATCCACACGCACGGTCGCGTCGCCTCTTTGGTCGATCTGGGTGCAGGGTTCAACCGAGAGTTGACCGGAAGAGAGAATCTCCTGATTGCGAGCGTACTCACTGGGATGACCCGAGGAGATGCTCGACGTTCGTACGAGCGCGTGCGCGCGTTCAGCGAGCTTGATGAGGCAACGATGATGACGCCAATGAGAACGTATTCCGCTGGGATGGGTCTGCGCATCGGGTTCTCGTTGGCAGTAGAGAGTCAGCCGTCGGTGCTGCTCGTGGACGAGGTTTTAGCGGTGGGGGACGAGTACTTCCAACAGAAGTGCATCAAGCGCGTTACCGAGCTGCGCGACGAAGGTTGTGCCGTGCTGCTCGTGTCGCACGACCTCGACCTCGTGTCGTCGCAGGCCGATCGCGTCATCATCCTCGATTCAGGCGTCGTGCAGTTCGAAGGGGGTGTTGCAGAGGGAGTCGAGCGGTACGTGGAACTGTCGGGCGGAGGGCATCACGAACAGGACTTCTCCCGGCAAGCCCTCTACGGGGCGTCCGGAAGAAAGGGGCGGTCCCGACAAGGAGCTTGAGTCACGACGAGCACCGTGTCTTTCGGGCCGCCAACGCTTCTCGATCCAATTCCAGTCCGCCGACTATCAGCCCGGTCCCCCAAGCGATGAGGTTCAAGACGATGAGCGGGAAAAGCGAGATGCAGCGGACGAGCTCGCGAGGCATCCACCCCATGACCCGCGCGTAGAGAGATACAACCCGTCCAACGACTGCGATCGGCGCTAGAGGCGTGTATCGGACGAGAGCTCTCATCTTGTATGGCGAGTTCCGACCCAGGAGGGCCGCGTACTTCCCCAAGTTGTACTGGTGGGCCAAGGCTCGGCCGATCTCGGTTCGATTCAAATGCTCGACGCGCGCTGCTCCCGCGAAGACGTAAAGGCCCTGCTTTCTCATCTTGACCGTGAAGTAAGTGTCTTCCCC
>JAXDJL010000273.1:0-3432 GCA_034665685.1 Actinomycetota bacterium
GGACGCGTACGCCGACGAGCTCATCGGTCTCCTGGATGAGATGGACCTCGAGGACGCCGTCGTCGTGGGGCTGTCGATGGGCGGTTACGTGGCCTTCTCGTTCCTGCGGCGCGCACGGAACAGGGTGCGCGGCCTCGTGTTCGCCGACACCCGAGCAGAAGCGGATCCGCCCGAGGGCGTGGCCAAGCGAACGGGCCAACAGGAACAGGTAGAGAAAGAGGGAACGGCCGGCTTGATCTCGGCCCTCCCAAACGCTCTACTGGGCGAGACCACCCGCGAGCGGCGGCCCGACGTCGTCGAACGCGCAAGGACCCTGATGGACAATCCGCCGGCCGGATTCATAGGCGCGCTCGAGGCTATGAAGAAGCGGGTGGACTCGACCAACGAACTCGCGAGCATCGACGTTCCCACGCTCGTGATCGTGGGCGAGGAAGACGCGGTGACGCCACCGGACGCGTCGCGCAAGATCCACGAGCACGTCGGAGGCTCTCAACTGGTCGTCATCCCGGAAGCCGGTCACCTCTCGAACCTCGAACGGCCGGAGGCCTTTAACGGCGCGCTCCGAGACTTCCTAGCCACCTTCTAACCGACCACACTGGGGTCGGTTCTGGGTGGGTGGCTGGATGCCGAATCACGGCGCGGGTGATGATAAATCCGCGGTTTTTGCACCACTTGCTTCTAGGGTTCGCGTATGGGTCCCCTTCTCAAATTGTCTCCGTCGAGCGCGACCGATTTCAAGAGTTGTCCGCAGCTCTTCAAGTACCGCGCGATAGACAGGCTCCCCGAGCCGGTTTCTGGAGGGGCTGCGCGCGGCTCTCTCGTTCACGCCGTCCTCGAGCGTCTCTTCGAGGAACCGTCGGAGATGCGTACGCCCGAGCGCGCCGAGGACCTCCTGATCCGTCTGTGGCACGAGGTGAGGACAAACCCTGAGATCCGCCCGCAGGGCATGGAGTTCCCAGATGAGTCGCCGTGGCTGGCGCAGGGACGGGCGTTGCTCCGCAACTACTTCAAGCTCGAGGACCCGACGCAGTTGGAGGCGAGTCAACTCGAATGGTGGGTCGAGTACGAGCTGCCCGACATCCATCTCCGAGGGATCATCGACCGGCTCGAGGAAATGCCGGACGGTTCGTGGATCCTCACCGACTACAAGACGGGCCGGATCCCGGGTGAGTCTCGAGAGCACGCCGCCTTCTTCGGACTTCGCTTCTACGCACTCGTCTGCTGGCGTGCGTTCGGGGTCATCCCCAAGGAGATCCGCCTCGTGTACCTCAGCGATCCCGCCGTCCTGACCTTGAACCCACACGAGGGGATGCTCGTCGCGTTCGAGAAGCAGATGCTCGCCCTCGGCAAGGCGATCAAGCGGGCGAACGATCTGGATGACTGGAGGACGCGGCCCACGCCCTATTGCATGTCGTGCTCGTTCCAGAGCCTCTGTCCGGCATGGGTGCAGACGTCGCAGGACGCCCACGACACGAACGAGGCCTAGGCCCGCACCTTCGTAGAGCTTCCCTGCGGTGTCCTCTCGAGGAGCTCGCTCCCCGGCGCTCACGAGGTCGGCCTATGCGGGGTGAGCTCCCCCCGCAAATGAAAACGACCGCCCCCTGCGGGGCGGCCGTCTCAGATGTGTCGGGAACGCGTTACTTGGGGTTCTTCGGAAGCATCCGCGTCATCTTCGTGCCGCATACGGGGCACGAGCCCTGCGCCGCCCTAGACCCGTTGGCAAGGTCCTTGACCTCGCCCTCGAAGTCACGCTTCTCGCGGCACTTCACGCAGTAGCCGTTGTATGTCTCAGCCATCCTTCAACTCCCTTCTCGGTCTCAGTCCCAGACGCTGCTGCCCGGTCCGGAAGGGCTGCCCTTCTGCTTCAAGGCCCTTCGCCGACTATCGTGCCACGCCTGGACCGCCTAGGTCCGGATTGGCATCACTCTCCGCAGCCTATTCAGGGGGCAAAGGCCGTTCTTGCCTACGCTCCGTAGTCGCATCTGGAGGATCTGCCCCCTGGGCCGCCCACCTGGGGGGCGCGCCCCTGTATCGGGCCAGCAGATAGAGGCAGGCGAGGCCCACCAAAAGGGACGTGATCTGGCTCCCCGTGAGGCCCAGATAGCGGCGATCCACCCGTAGGAAGTCGGTAATCATCCGCATCGTCCCGTACCAGATCGTGAAGAAGATCGTGAGGAAGCCGGCGTTGCGCACCCTCTTGCCGAGCCACAGCAGGACGCACAAGAGGACGAACGTCGAGAAGAAGTCGTAGAGGGCCGTCTGGTGCAGCGTGAGGTCGAAGCAACCAAGCGAGGGAGGTGAGCCCTGGTCTAGACGCGACAGGTATTGCTCCGCGGCGACGGGCGGGTTTCCCGCGCTTCCGAGGCAGTGCCACCCCAGTGCGAAGTCGGTGGGTTTCCCGAGGTGGTCACCGATGATCAGGTCGCCGATGCGGCCGATCACGATGCCGAGCGCGAGCCCCGGCACGGCGAGATCCATCATGCGCCAGAAGCCCATCTTGTGACGGAACGCGTAAGGCAACGCCGCCAGGATCGCTCCGGTGATGCCCCCGAGTAGCGAGATCCCTCCCTCCCAGACCCGGAACAGGCCCAGCAGGTCGCTTCCGTCGTTCGTCACTTCGCTGAGGTGTCCGATCACGTAGCCGACGCGCGCGCCGACGATCGCACCCAGGAGCGCGTAGAAGAGAACGTTCCAGATGTCTTCTTCTTTCGGACCTCCGTAACGTCGCGCACGTCGAACCATGAGTTGCGCGCCGGCAAGATACCCGAGAGCTATCCCGATGCCATGAGGGGAGATCGAAAGAGGACCCGCTTCGATGCGCGGCCATATCTCCCACGCAAGAGGGTCGATGCCCCAACGGAACACTTCCGCCAAGATCACGGAGAGCGCCGGCCGAACTCCACGAAGCACTCATGGGTGATGGGCATCTTCTCGGCGAAGAACCTTTCGATCGCTTGTGCGTAGACGCGGATCTCATATTGGGCCGTCTCCGCGTTGCGCAGGGACAGGAAGTTCATCAGGGAGCGTGCATTGAGAGTCCAGTAGAACTGCGTGTAGATCCCGAAGGGAAGGATCGCGCGGGCAAGCTCCTTCGCCACGCCCTTCTCCAGCATCGCCTCGTATTCCTCGAACAGCTGCGCGTAGACGCGCGCAAAGGTAGCGCGCGTCTCGTCCGCAAGCTCCTCCCCCACCGGTTCGAAGAAGTAGGCACCGGGCTTGCCCGCTTGCGAGCGAACGGCTTCGGGCTCGGGGATATAGAAGTCGTCGTTCAGCTTGTGATATCTGGCCGATTCCTCGTTGAAGGAAGAAATACGATGCCGGAACCATTCGCGCGCGACGAAGATCGGTGTGCGGACGTGGAAGCGAAACGAATTATGTTCGAACGGCGTCCCGTGCCGATCGCGCATCAGGAACTTGATGAGGCCTTTGTCG
>JAXDJL010000274.1:0-3814 GCA_034665685.1 Actinomycetota bacterium
CCCTTCTCCTTCCTGGCCCCCGTCCTCACGCGCGCCGCGATCAACAAGGTGGGAAGCCGCAACTACGCGAATCTGTCCGATCCCGATCTCGAGGCCGCCATAGATGCCGCGATCGCCGAGACCGATCCCGTCGCGGCGAAGCCGTTATGGGAGGAAGCGAATCGCATCGCTACCGAAACCGCCGCATGGATCCCGTGGTCGTGGGATGAGTCGGCGATCATGCTGGGCCCGGACCTCCGGGGTGCGCACTACCTGCCCTTCCTCGCTCAGATCGATTGGGTCAATGCGACGGCGAAGCGTGCGCGAAGTTCCTGACGGCACTACTATCTAGTTCCGACGGAATCAGGAGTAGCCATGGCAGCTAGACGAAGGCAACCTCTGGCGGACGTTCTCGGTCCCCTCGAGGGCGAGGTCATGGAGATCGTTTGGGACAAGGGCGAGGCTCTCGTCCGCGACGTCCACAGCGAGCTCTCCGAACGACGCCCGATCGCGTACACAACCGTGATGACGACGATGGGACGGTTGACCGACAAGGGCCTTTTGGGTCGCCTAGAGGACCAACCGGCCCACCGCTATTACCCCCTGGTGTCCCGCGAGCAGTACGCCAGCTCGACCGTGAAATCGGTCGTGGACTGGCTCGTGAACCAGTTCGGGGACCCGGCGGTCGCCTACTTCATCGACCGCGTGGAAGAGGACGATGAAAACGTCATCAAGGGGCTGCGCGCCGCGATCGCGCAGCGCGAGCTGAAGAGAGAAGTTGACTAGCGCTGCTCCCACCATCATCTCTTTGGAGACCGACTCCGCGTGGGTCGTCATCCTTGCCGTCTCGCTCGTTACCCTCCCTCTAACGCTCCTCCTCCGCCGGCTGATCAATCGGCCGGGCGGCATCAGTTCCTCTTTCCTCATGGTGCTTCCGCTGGCGCTACCCATCGTCGCGGCGATGATCTATCAGCACGGCGTGCTACCCGAGGTAGCGGTCCTGCGCCCCGTGGGTCCGGCGTTCCTCGAGCATCCGTCCACCACCGGCTTGTTCAAGCTCCTCGTCTCGCCGGACGGGGTGGTGATGCCCTACACACTCACCGGCTCCACCGGCCCCTGGCTCTTCCTGATCGGCATCTCGGTGAGCGGCTTCATGCTCCTCCGCCGCTTCGTGGGCTTCTTGTCGATGCAGCGCCTTCTCGCTCGGTGCGCGGATTCCGCCGACGCCAAGGCCCTGACCCTCGTCCAAGCACTTTCGGAGGCCGCCGACCTGAGGCGGATCCCCCGGCTGCTGGTGTTGCCGCCCGGGGTGTCGGGCGCCTTTGCCGTCGGCAGCCGGGTCCCCAAGATCTTGATCTCGGCCGACCTGATCGCCCAGCTTTCGAATGACGAGCTCGAGGCGATCCTGGCCCACGAGATCTCCCACATAGCTTCGCGCGACATCCAGGTCGTTCTGGTGGCCGGGCTGCTCCGGGACATGGTCGCGTGGAACCCACTCGCTCACGTGGCCTTCCGGAGGCTGGGCTCGGATCGCGAGTTCGAGGCCGACCGCCGCGCTGCCTCGCTTACCGGCAAGCCCCTGGCGGTGGCCTCCAGTCTCGTTCGTGTGTGTGAGTTGAGGCAGCAGAACAAGACCCTGGGGCGCCGGGCGGTTCTTGCCTTCGGGGGCCGCGGCCCCCTCACCCGCCGCGTGTCCCGACTTCTGGCATTGTCCGACTCTCCGGCCCCCGCGATCGGCGTCGGCTCCCTGCCCTACGTGATGGCCGCCCTTCTGGCCGCGGTGCTGGGCCTTCAGGCCGGCGCCAGGATCGCGGAGCAGAGCGGGGGCGCGTGGGCCATCGTGCTGGGAGCGCCGAGCGCCGAAGGGGTCCGCATCTGGTCGGAGCCCGAGTCCGTGAGGAGGTCTTTCGACCCCTCCCGAGGGGGCCGTTCGGGCCACGTCAAGAAGCGCTCGGTCACGAAACCGGGCGACAAGGCACACTCCCGCGACATCGCCCCCGACGGGACGCCGTTCCCCTACCTCCTCGAAGGTATGGCCGTACGGGAACAGGACTTCAGGAGGTTCATCAAGGTGATCAACGGCAGCGCTCAGAGGGGCTCGGCCCTCTCCCAGACCGCCCTTTCCTCTGAGATCATGCAGAGCTGGCGGGCCGTCCCGATCCTCGCCCCGCAAGGGCTCGGATCTCTGGGCTTGTACCGGATAGAAGAGGCTCCTTCGGCCGGGCACCCCAAACCGTAATCTTCCGGACTTTTCCACCCCCTGTGGGTCGCCCTAGCCCGCTCCGTACTACGGTGATAGCATCCTCGCCGCACATGGGGATGAGGGAATCAACGAGCCGGTCGCCGGCGGGGAGCCACGTAGCTGTTGCGCAGGGGTAGACCGTGCCGTACACTGCCCAACGACAACTGTAGTAGGGGGAAGCTGAGATGAGCCAAGTCGCTTCAGACACGGGCTTCCAGGGTCAGCCTTCCGCGGGGGAGCCTTCGGGCGAAGTCACCGGAAAAACTCCGGGGCAACTTTTCTGGGCACGCTTCAAGACGGACCGCGTCGCGTTCGTCGGCCTTGGCGTCATCGTCCTCCTCATCGTCCTCGCACTCAGCGCAGGACTGATCGCCGAGCACGTGACCCACAGGGGGCCGAACGATCTGTCGCTATCGCGCGAGATGCGCGACGACTTCGGTCTCCCCAAGGGACCCAACGGCACCTACCTATTCGGCGCTGACACGGCGGGGCGCGACCTCTTCATCCGAGTCATCTACGGAACGCGGACGTCGCTACAGGTGGCGATCGTGGCGACCGGGATCTCGGTGTTCATCGGGGTTGTCCTCGGCATGACGGCCGGGTTCTTCGGCGGGAAGGTCGACACGATCATCTCGCGGACCATCGACGTGATCCTCTCGCTGCCGCTCCTCGTCTTCGCCCTCGGCATCGCCGCAGCCTGCGGTACCACGAAGGAGGGCTGTTTCGGCGGCTACTTGAAACCGGGTCTCGGCGTCGTCGTGTTCATCATCGCGGCGTTCAGCTGGCCCTACATCGCGCGCATCGTCCGAGGCAACACTCTGTCGCTGCGCGAGAAGGAATTCGTCGAAGCGGCGCGGAGCCTCGGTGCCAGCAACCGTCGCATCATGTTCCGCGAGGTGCTGCCGAACCTCATCGCACCGATCCTCGTTTACTCGACGCTGATCATCCCGAGCAACATCATCTTCGAGGCCGCCCTATCGTTCCTCGGCCTCGGCGTGCCGCAACACACTCCATCGTGGGGACGCATGCTTTCGGAAGCCGCGCGGAACCTCGAGGGCGCGCCGTGGATGATGGCCTTCCCCGTCCTGTTCCTCGTCATGACGACGCTCGCATTCAACCTCCTGGGGGATGGGCTAAGAGATGCCCTCGACCCCCGCGCAGACCGCTGACCCCGTAGGCATCAACGACAACAAGAAAGGGAGGTAAGACACACGGTTCAACGTTGCACCGGTAACACCAGTCACATCGATCTAGAGAAGGGTTAATGGATGTCGCAAAGACGACACATCTGGTTAGTCGCACTGGTCATGGTTCTCGCCATGGTCGCCGCCGCTTGTGGTGGTGACGACCCCGCAACTCCCGGCAACGGCGGCGGCGGGGACGAGCTCAAGGGTGGGACGCTTCGCTACGAGAGTGAAGAGTTCGGTTTCACGAGCGGTTTCGATCCTTCAGGCGAGTACCTCGGTAACGCCTGGGGCATCATGTCGAACATGCTTATGCGTGGTCTCACCACCTACAAGCACGTCGGCGGCGCCGAGGGCAACACCCCCGTGCCGGACCTGGCAACGGGCGAGCCCGAGATCTCCAGCGACG
>JAXDJL010000275.1:0-3488 GCA_034665685.1 Actinomycetota bacterium
GCGAAGCGCTCTCCCGCGCGGCCGGCGATGAACAGTTGCCCGCCGGTCGCTCCGTACAGGACCGTGTTACCGGCGAGGTAGGGCTCTCCAGCGTCGTTCGCCGGCGGGCGGATGGCCACGCGACCCCCACCCATCGACTTGCACACGTAGTCGTTCGCTTCGCCGACGAGAGTCAGCTCGATCCCGTCCGACAGGAAGGCTCCGAAGGACTGTCCGGCCTCTCCCTCGAACGTGGCACGCACCTTGCCCGCCACCTTCTCGTCCCCGAGCCTCTGCGCGATGGAGCATCCGAGGCGCGACCCGATCGCTCGGTCGGCCGTGGTGATCTCGTATGTGAGATCGCTGGTCTCGCCGGTCAGCAGCGCCGGCAACCCGTCCTCGTACAGACGATCGCCCAGCGTCGAGCGCGGCTTCTGGATCGGAAGCGAGCCCGTGAAGCGCAGTTCCCTGCCCTCCGGCACGCCCAGTAGGGGAGTCAGGTCCAGCGAGTCGGCGCGCTCGTCCGCGGTCTTCTTCTGGCGCAAGAGGTCCGCGCGTCCGATCGCCTCGTCGACCGTTCTCATCCCCAGCGACGCGAGCAGGAGACGCACCTCCTCGGCGACGAGGAGCATGTAGCGAGCGACCATCTCCGGCGTACCGGCGAACTTCGCGCGGAGCTCGGGGTTCTGCGTCGCGATGCCGACGGGACAGGTGTCTCGATGGCACGTGCGCACGAGGATGCACCCCTCGGCGATCAGAGCCGCGGTCCCGAAAGAGAACTCGTCGGCACCAAGCAGCGCGCCGATCATGATGTCCCGACCGTTCTTCATCCCACCGTCGACGCGGATGCGGGCTCTCCCGCGGAGATCGTTCTCCACGAGTGCCGCCTGAGTCTCGACGAGGCCGATCTCCCAGGGCATCCCGACGTTCTTGATGGACGAGAGCGGACTGGCGCCCGTGCCTCCGTCCGCTCCCGCGATGTGCACGAGGTCGGCGAGCCCCTTTACGACACCGGCTGCGATGGTTCCCACGCCTTCGGAAGAGACGAGCTTCACCGACACATCGGCGGCATCGTTCGCCTGCTTCAGATCGAAGATCAGCTGCGCGAGGTCTTCGATCGAGTAGATGTCGTGGTGCGGCGGGGGAGAGATGAGGGCGACGCCCGGCACGGTGTGCCGCAGCCTGGCGATCTCGACCGTTACCTTCTTGCCCGGCAGCTGCCCGCCCTCGCCCGGCTTCGATCCCTGAGCCATCTTGATCTGTAGCTCGCGCGCGGAAGCGAGGTATCGGGGCGTCACTCCGAAGCGTCCCGACGCGACCTGCTTGATGGCGCAGTTCTTGTCCGTGTCGAATCGCTCGGGAGCTTCGCCGCCCTCGCCCGAGTTCGCCCGGCCCCCGACGAGGTGCATCGCCTGGGCGAGCGTCTCGTGCGCCTCCGAGGAGAGGGCTCCGTGCGACATGGCCCCGGTGGAGAAACGTTTGGTGATCGCGTACGCGTCTTCAACCTCTTCCAACGGGATCGGATCGCCCGCCGGCACGAACTCCAACAGGTCTCGTGGTGACGTCGGGGGCCGTTCGTTCACCAGGTCGGAGAAGCGCCGGTACGCGGCGTCGTCGCCCCGCACCGCACGCCGGAGAGCGTGGGCTGCGACGAGCTCTTCATCCACGGCCGAGGTCTGGTCCTCGTCCGTCTTGTTTTCTTCCGTCTTGTACCCCGACGCCTCTTGGAGCGAGTCGACGACGTCAGGGTTCAGCGCGTGGTACTCGCCGCCCTTCTTGAACTTGATGAAGCCTGTGGCCACGAGCTTCGGCGCCTTCTCCTTGGCGAAGCCCGCCGCCGCGTGACGCGCGAGGACGTCTTCCGAGAGCTGGGCGAAACCAACGCCGCCGAGCGCGGAGGAGACTCCTGGGAAGGAGAGCTCGATGACCTCTGGGGCAAGCCCGCTGGCCTCGATGATCTGCGCTCCTCGATAGGAGTCGACGGTCGACACGCCCATCTTGGACATGATCTTGAGAAGGCCGTCCTCTAGAGCGTGACCGAAGTTCCGTTGCGCTTCAGCGGAGGGGACCTCACCTCCAAGGCGACGGTTGCCGGCGAGCTCGGCGATCGATTCGAACGCGAGGCGCGGGCAGATCGCGTCGGCTCCGTTGGTCAGGAGACACGCCACGTGATGGGACTCGCGAGGTTCGTCGGAGTCGACGATGATGCTCGTCTGGGCTCGAAGGCCCGCGGCCAAGAGCCCGTGGTGCACGGCCCCCGCTGCGAGCGCCGCCGGAACGGGCGCGCGCTCGGCCGACACCGCGCCGTCGCTCACGACGATGATCTGCGTTCCGCCTTCGGCCGTTTCGATCGCGTCCGCTACCAGCCGGTGACAGGCGGCCTCCAGCCCGGTCGTGCCGTCGGATATGTCGAATGTCGCGTCCAGTGTCACGGCTCCCGCGGCGACGAGCTCTTCGATCTCGCCGGGCCACAGGACGAACGAGGGGTATTCCTTGACGCTCGCTGCTTCTGGTCTTTCCTCCAGGAGTGGAGCGCGACCCCCGAGCCGTGTCGTGATCGACATCACGTGCCGCTCGCGCAGGTGATCGATCGGCGGGTTCGTGACCTGCGCGAACCGCTGCTTGAGGAAGCCGAACACTGAGCGCGGCGTCGTGGCGAGAGGCGCCTGCGGCGTGTCGTCTCCCATGGACGACGTGGGCTCATGACCGTCGGTTGCCATCGGCCGGATCACGACCGTGAACTCTTCCTTCGCGTAACCGGACGCCACCTGACGCGCGGCCAGGTCGGGACGGTGGCTCTCGATCGCCGGACCCTGGGTCCGCTCCTCGAGATGCTCCTGGAGCCAGTCTCCGTACGGGCGACGGCGCGTTAAACGTTCCTTCAGCGCAGCATCGTCAAGAGCGCCTCCATCGGCGGGATCGACGATGAACGTCTCTCCCGGCCCGATCCGCAAACGGCGCACGCGGCCGTGGCCGCGCGTCGAGACGGCTCCGGCCTCGGACGAGCACGCAACGAGGCCGTCCTCGCACACCGAGACGCGCAGCGGTCGCAGACCGTTGCGATCGAGACCGGCCCCCACGCGCTTGCCGTCGGAGAAGATCAGTCCCGCCGGTCCGTCCCACGGTTCCGACAGACAAGAGTGGTAATGGAAGAAGTCCTTGGTGTCGGCATCGCTCGCGGCTCCCTCCCACGCCGGCGGAACGAGCATCGCCGCGGCGTGGGACAGCGAACGGCCCCCGCGCACCAGCAACTCGAGAGCTTCGTCCAAGATCTGAGAATCCGAGCCCGACCCGTCGACCGGGGGCCGGAGCAGATCTTCGGGAGCGAGGTCCCCGGAGCCGAGACGGCCCTCGCGCGCCCGCATGGCGGCGACGTTCCCTCGGATCGTGTTGATCTCACCGTTGTGGGCGAGGAAGCGGAAGGGTTGTGCGCGGTCCCAGGAGGGAGAGGTGTTCGTCGAGTAGCGCTGGTGGAAGATCGCGAACCAGCTCTCGCAGCGGGGGTCCTG
>JAXDJL010000276.1:0-2728 GCA_034665685.1 Actinomycetota bacterium
GGTGGCGGCGACGGACTCGGAACGTTCAACCATCCGGGTGACAAGAACATCGACGAAGCCGACCCCGCCTTCAACTGGAACGGCTTCGAGTACCGACCGGCGGCCGATCGCCGCATGGTGGGTCTCGAGGTCTACAACGGCCGCAGGGATTACGGGTCGCCTCGCCCGAACGACGCTAGGGCTCCGATGGGTTTCTACGTCCAGGCCCTCGACAAGGGGTGGCACGTGGGCGCGGTTGGAGCGGAGGACAAGGGCCACGATCCCACCGACGGTGATGGGGCTCCCGACTCGAGTGGCACCCCCGACGACTGGGGCGGAGCCAAGTGGGCCAAGACCGTGATGATCGCAGCGGACAGAACTCAGAGGTCGCTCCGCGAAGCGATGCTGGCTCGCCGCATGTACGCGGTTCTCGACAACTCGACCCGTCTGGAGATGTCGGTCGATGGTGCCCCGATGGGATCGCGACTGGAGATCCCCACGGGCAGCGTCGTTCCGCTGAACGCAACAGTGACGCCTGGTGCGGCACGCATCGAGGTTTACAGCAACGCTCCGGGCAACAGCGATCGCTTGTTGTCGGTCTCGCAAGGCTCGACTTTGAACTATCCGATCTCCGTCGCCGAAGGAGAGCATTACTACTTCCTTCGCGTGGTCAACGGCGCGGGCGACGCAGTCGCGTTCACCTCGCCCGTCTGGATCACCGGCACCGGCGGAGATGCCCCCGACCGAGGCGACTGGCTCGCGGGCGACCTTCACGTTCACACCACCTACAGCCACGACTCCTACGGGGGGCCGGGCGACGACGAGCCGCAGCTCGGAGAAGAGGAGAGCATCTACGCGTGGGGCCTAACTACCGAGCAGGAGTTCGCCCTGGCGGAGTCGCGCGGGCTCGACTATCTGGCAATCACCGATCACAACAACGTTCGTTCGCAATCCGATTCGGGCTTCGGGACGGACTCGGTTCTTCCGCTGCCGGGTTATGAGAACTCCCTGGATGGTCACGCGCAGATGCTCGGCGCGACGAAGGTCTACGACAAGGGCGGCGATGCTGCCGCCGTTAACCGGATGGCGGACGAACTTCGGAACGGCCCCGATCGCGGCGTCTTCCAGATCAACCATCCCTTCACGGGGCCCGCTACCTACCCGGACAACGCGGACTGGGGCTACGGGTTCGAGGTCGTTCCCGACACGATTGAGGTCTGGAACATCGCCCGCCTGTTCCAGGACCCGCTTCCCTCGGCCACGAACAACGACGACGGTGTCAAGTGGTGGGAGGAGTGGCTGAACAACGGCTACAAGGTCGCAGCGACCGGCGGGAGCGACAGCCATTGGGCCTCGACCAGCGCGGTGCAGGGCGCCGGCAGTCCCACGACTTGGGTGCATTCCGGGGACCGCTCCACGCGCGGCGTTCTCGAAGGGTTGCGCGATGGACACACTTACATCACCCTCGGATATCCGAACCAACAGCCGCCGGGCATCTTCCTGGAAGGCGACGGCGATGGGAACGGTGAGTTCGAGTCGATCGTAGGCGACAGCGTTCCGACCGGTTCGGCCCTTCGCGTACGAATCGAAGGCGCGACCCCCGGCTCCTTCGTCAGACTCTTCACCAACGATCCCGACCACACCGGGCACGTGGAAGTCTTCGACTTACCCGTCACTCCCGTCACGTTCGAACACGGGTTCACTCTGCCCGAGGATGCATCCTGGGCTTGGGCCGAGGTCTACTACGAGGACCTGCCTGCCGAGAGAGCCGCTGTCTGCGACGACTTCTTCGGCGGCGACACCACCTACTGCCGCAACAAGATGGCGGTCGTCGGGATGACGTCGGCCCTTTACCTCGAGGAGCAGCAGGCTCCGACCGAGATCGCCCTGTCGGCTCCCGAGAGTGGCCGCTACACGGACTCGACGGAGGTGAGCGCCATGCTCACGAGCGACGGGGCGCCGGTCGCCGGCGAGTCGGTGAACCTCTCGCTCGGTTCCCAGAGCGCGTCTGTCTTGACCGACGCAACCGGCGCCGCCCGCACCACGTTCCCCCTGAGCGACGCGCCCGGCAACTACGAGGTCCGGGCCGGATATGAGGGCAGCGACTCGTACGGACCCTCGTCCGCGACGTCGCCCTTCACGATCCAGCGGGAGTTGACCAAACTTGCCTACACGGGCACCACCTCGGCGAAAGGTGACGCCGTGCATCTCGAGGCGCGTCTCCGCGAGGACGACGGAGCAGCGTTGCCCGGTCGTACGGTGACCTTCGACGTCGGCGGCCGGAAGTTCACGGCCGTTACCAACGGCGCGGGCCTAGCAGCGGTGGACGCTGCTATCCCGAACCACGGGAAGAGCCAGCCGGTGACGGCAAACTTCGCCGGGGACGATCTCTTCGACGGATCCAGCACCTCGGCAACGATCACCTGGGGTAAGTCGACGGCCCAGCCGATCAGCTCGAGTTACGAGCCGAACCAACCGGCCGTCGCGTCTCCCGCAACCGAGCCGACCGCATCGCAACTTCCCGCCGTCGTCGGATCCCTCGCCTTACTGCTGATCCTCGCTGGACTAGTCGTCCTTCAGCGGGCCCGCACCTCAGCTCTCAACTCGCGCTGAAGCCCGTGACGACGCAGCTCTCCCCGGCGCAGTCGCGGAAGCGGTCGATCAGCTTCGCCAAGCGTTGTCTCACAGGCTTCGTGCTTGGCTCGCGGTGGAGGCTCGTTAGCTGATAGGGATCTGCCACGAGGTCGTA
>JAXDJL010000277.1:0-10237 GCA_034665685.1 Actinomycetota bacterium
TTGGACATCCTTCATCGCGTGGAAGCGGAACAGAAGCGCTTGAGGGACATGCTCGAGCAACCGAAAAGCTGAACCGGATCTCGCCGCTCGAGCCTTGCTTGCGACCCTCGATCGATCGCAGAGCCGATCACAGAAGACATCCTCGAGGCATTGGAGGTGATGAACAAGATGGAGCAGTACTACACGCCCGAGCAGCTCGCGCAGCTGGAAGAGCGACGCAAGGAGCTCGGCGAGGACGGAATGCTGAAAGGTCAGTAGGATTGGGCCGACCTGATCGCGGAGGCCACGGCTCTGAAGGAGGCCGGGACGGATCCCGACGATCCCAAGGTCCAAGCGATCGTGACGCGTTGGAACGCGTTGATCGAAGCCTTCACCGGCGGCGACCCCGGCATCCGGGCATCGCTACAGAAGATGTACGAGACCGAAGGACCCCAGAAAGCGTCCCGTGGGATGGTCGATCCCGAGCTGATGGCTTGGATAGCGCAGGCCCAAGAGGACCGCTCGTGATCAGGTCTTCGGCGCTCCGTTCCAACGGGTCAACTTGATGCGAACCCACCGACTGCCTTGTATGGCCGTCGGTACGGGTCTAGCCTTTAGATAGCCCATCTGAAATGGGCATGAGGGAGGCACCCATGAGTTCGATCGGTGTAGTGCCGAGAATCATCGCCCGAGGCCTGCTGGCCCTAACATTGGTGGCAACGTTGACCGCTTGCGGTGACGACGCCAAACCTGAGGAGGATAGCGACGCTCCCCCAGTCGCGGCGGACAGCACCGTCGATGTCCAACTTCAGGAGTGGGCCGTCATCCCAGATCAAACGTCGGCCCCAGCCGGCGAAGTGACCATCAACATCCAAAACACCGGCGAGGAAACGCATGAGTTCGTCGTCGTCAAGACCGATCTCGGCTTCCGGGATCTGCCGACGGTGGCAGATGGATCAGTGGACGAGGAAGGCGAGGGCATCGAGCCGGTCGATGAGGTCGAGGACATCCCAAGCGGTGAAACTGGTGAGCTGACCGTCGACCTGGATTCCGGGAGCTATGTCTTCTTCTGCAACGTCGTTGAAGAAGACAAGGGCGAGACAGAGTCTCATTATCAGAACGGGATGAGCGTCGCGTTCGCGGTCGAATAGGAGCTTGCAAGCTTTCGACGTCAGTGTTTGCTAGCCGACGGCGCCGGCTCTAAGCACCTCTAGATACTCCGCGAGCCGCTCCATGGTTTCGGTGGCGCCTTCCGACATCCCGGAGGCCAGCATCCCGTCGCGCTCTTCAACCGTCTTGTACACAGACTTACCCGTGAACGTGGTCTTCCCGTCGTGTTCCTCGAGCGTCAAGGTCTCGACCGAGACGCTTCCTGGAAAACCCTCGAACTCGAAGGTCCGCACGATCCGCTCCGGGGGGACGATCTCGCGAAACTCGCCGTGGAACGCGTACTCTTCTCCGTCGGGGCCTCGATGCACGATCCGCCACTTCCCGCCCGGCCGGAAATCGATCTCGCACCCGACCACCTCGTACTTCCGCGGCCCCCACCAACGAGACATGTGATCGCACGAGGTGTGCGCCTCGAAAACCAGATGCCGCGGCGCGTTGAATTCCCGCGTCATGACGATCTCCCGTTCCGACGGGGTCGTGATCATTAGCTCACTGCTCTTTGCGCCCATGCCCGCTCTCCTTTCGCTTCAGCTCGTCCAGGTACTCGTCCAACCGTTCGTAGCTCTCATCCCAGAACTGCCGGTAGCCCTCCGCCCACTCGGCAACCTCTTTGATGGCCTCGGCCCGAAGCCGACAAGGCCGACGTTGGGCGTCCCGACTGCGCGAGATGAGGCCCGCGCGTTCCAGCACCTTCAGATGCTTCGTGATCGCCGGCTGGCTCATCGTGAATGGTGCGGCCAGGTCGCTCACCGTGGCCTCCCCCTTGGCCAGACGAGCGAGGATGGCCCGCCGCGTCGGATCCGCGAGGGCTCCGAACCTGACATCGAGTACATCTGCGGAGGCGCCCATCCGATCCTCTCAAGCTGGATTAGAACCCTACGGTTATATAACTATCTAGTTAGATACAGGAGCGGAGGACGCTTGTCAAGCGCGCGCAGGCAGGCCGCTTCCGCCGTGCTTCCGCGGAATCGCGTAGGTGGGTGCTTGGAGGTCTTGGGCTGCGGCTTTGTCAGTCCTTGGCGTATTCGGCGACGGTCTTTGCTTCGAACTCGAACGCGACGAAGGGCTCATCGCCCACGACCCAAGCGTTGTGGCCGGGCTCGATGACGTATGCGCTGCCGGGAGCCGCATCGGCTTCGGTGCCGTCCTCATGAACGATATGGAGCTGCCCGCTGACTACCGTCCCCACGTGGCGGGCCTGGCAGGAATCGGTGCCTACCACCGGCTTGATGCATTCCGACCACTTCCATCCCGGTTGAAACGTGGTTCGTCCTACCTTCGTGTTGCCGAGATGCACGACCTCGATCTTCGACTTATCGGGCGTTCGCGTTTCGTCGGGTGCGTCGAAGCTTCCGATCTCTATGCCGGCCACATCAACCTCCTTGGTAGAGCCACAGATCTGTAAGACCCGTTGGCGGCCATGTCCTCAAGAAAGCCTGAGGCAGTGATGGCAGATTGGCAAGAGGTTCGGTCCTAGGCGAACGATCCCGTGACGACTTCTCCGGCCGGCAGATAGGTGCCGATCACGACTCCAGTCGTAGAGACCTTGCTGTCGACGAGCTTCAACCCGGCAGGGATGGTTCCATCCGAGAACAGCCGCTTGCCGGCCCCCAAGACGACGGGGAAGGTCCACAGGCGGAACTCGTCTATCAGGTTGTTCTTCAAGAGCGTTTGGATGAGGTTCCCGCTGCCGTGGACCTGGAGTTCCGGCCCCTCCTGTTGCTTGAGCGCCGCGACGCCTTCGCCCGCGTCGCCCTCGATCAGGACCGAGTTACTCCAGTCGAGCGAGCGCGGCGTCCGCGACGCAACATGCTTCGTGGCGTCGTTCAGTGGCTTGGCACCGGGATCATCGGTGGCGTGCGGCCAGTACGCCGCGAAGATGTCGTACGTCTTGCGTCCAAGGACCATGTCGAACGGCGCGCCCATCGCCTCGCCCATGACCTCGCCCATCAGATCGTCCCAGTAGTTGACCGACCATCCCTCGTAGGCGAAACCGCCACTGGGGTCCTCACCGGGCCCCCCCGGAGCCTGCATGACCCCATCGAGTGTGAGGAAGGTATTTACGCTCAGCTTTCTCATGTCTCGTCCTTTCTGCGAATAGTCCCTTACGCGCTCAGACTCCGCAGATGCGTCGAACTAATCGGTCGAGAGGGTCGATGCCGAGGGATGCACAAGGGCGATGCCGCTGCCGGCGAGCACAGAATTCTTAGATCGTGATGGCGACTTTTCCTCGGGCGTGTCCCTCTTCGAGATAGTGGATCGCCTTCGGCGCTTCGCTCAGCGGGTAGGTCCGGTCGACGGCGGGCGTGACCTTGCCTGCTTCGATGAGCTCCTTGAGGAACATCAGGTCGTCCACCTTCACCGACGCGATGAACGTCCCCAACTTCTGACCCACGAACGGGAACAGCATCTGGGCCCGAAGTTGGCGATCGAGTCCTCCTAGCCACCGTCCGCCGGTCTCGCCTCCGGCCATGACGAGCGTGCCCTTGGGAGTCAGCGCGCGACGGAGGCGCGACAAAGACGAGTTACCACCGATGTCGAGGATCACGTCGTAGCGTTCCGTACCCTCCGCGAAGTCATCGCGCGTGTAGTCGATGACGCGATCCGCGCCGAGCGAGCTGACCAGGTCCACCTTCGTGCTGCTTGCCACCCCGGTGACTTCCGCTCCAAAGGCTTTCGCCAGCTGCACGGCATAGGTTCCTACGCCGCCCGACGCGCCAATGATCAACACCTTCTGTCCCGGTTGAACGTGTGCTTTGTCGCGGAGACCCTGCAAGGCCGTCGCTGCCGAGGTCGGCACCACCGCTGCTTGCTCGAAGGTGAGGTTCTCCGGCTTGGCTGCAAGCTTGTCCTGGCGCGCGATCGCGTACTCGGCATACGAGCCCTTGGCAACGCCGAACACCTCGTCGCCGGGTCGGAACTTCGTCACGTCATTGCCCACGGCTTCGACCACTCCGGCCACGTCCATGCCTAGAACGGGGTTCTTGGGAGCCCGGAGGCCGTAGCCCTCGAGGCGGATCGGGTACGGCAGGCCTCTCATCACGTGACACACGACGCGGTCCAGGCCTGCCGCGTGAACGCGTACAAGTACTTCGTCATTTCCAACCTCGGGCTGGTCGATGTCTCGGAGCTCGAGGACCTCGGGCGAGCCGTATTCATCTTGGACGATCGCTTTCATCGTGTCTCCTGTTCCGTCGCGGTCTGGACGAAGTGGGTTCCTCTGTGTTGTCGCCGTTACGCGGCAAGCCTGAACGGCGGATAGCGATCGGTGACAAGCACGAACGCGTACGCCTCTACTCGGAGTCCCCAGCGCAGGACGCCCTCGACGAAATCGAACAGTCCTCGTGGGTAGCGTCCCGTGAACAGGATGGCGATCCACGCGAAGATCACGGCGAAGAACGCTCCGATGCCCAGGAATACGAGAACGATGTAGTGGGGAATGGCGAGGAACCACTTCACGAGCGGGAGCCAGCGATTCAGTTCCCGTGGGACGTCCGGGTAATCGATATCGAGGTGGACCGATTGGTGCTCGTCGGTGGAGGGGTAGCGATCGTCCATGAGCCCGAGGTAGATGCCAACGCGGTTCGAGAACCGCAGCAGCTCGAGGTTCCAGTCGAACCACCACCGCGGGTACTTCTGGCGGAACAGGATCATGAGGAAAGGTCCGAAGAACAGAAGCCCGCCCGCGCCTGCGGCCGCGGCGGTCGTGTTGTCGTAGGTCCATTGCCAGCTGGATCCGTTGACGCTGGCCAGGACGATCATGATGGGGATAGCCGCGAAGAGGCGGAAGAACGTGGTCATTCGGTTGAGCTTCCGGTCCGGGTAATCGACCGAGAAGCGGACGGGGTAGCCGGTGGTTTCTTGCTGCATGGTGGTTGCTCCATTCCCTTGAGGTATACAGCGTAAGCTTATGATGTAAGCTACGGGTTACACCGTAAGCTTGTCAAGGCCAAACCCGAAACGATTTGAGACCCAGGCGGCATCCGAGAGAAGGGTGATCTCGCTGCAAACCGAACGCAGGGCGCAACCCCGCAATCCCCTGAGCAGGGAGCGGGTGCTCCTGGCAGCCATCGCCTTCGCCGACGACAAGGGCATCGAGTCCCTCAGCATGCGCAAGCTCGGCCAAGTGCTCGGCGTCGAAGCGATGTCGCTCTACAAACACGTGGCCAATAAAGAAGACATGTTGGACGGGATGGTCGATGTCGTTTTCAGCGAGATGGATCTGCCTCCGCAGGGAGTCCACTGGAAAACGGCCATGCGGCTGCGGGCGGTCTCGGCGCGCGAGGTCCTCTCTCTCCATCCTTGGGCGATCGGCCTGACGGACTCGCGGATGAAACCAGGGCCCGCGAATCTGCGACACCACGACTCGGTGATCGGATGTCTTCGCGCGGCGGGCTTCTCGATCGAGATGGCCATTCACGCGTACTCCGCCCTGGACAGCTACATCTATGGATTCGCGCTACAGGAGCAGAGCTTGCCGTTCGAGACGCGCGATGAGATCGGAGAGGTTGCGGAGAGCATGCTTCAGCAGTTCCCTGCCGACGATTACCCCTACCTTGCCGAAACGATCGTCGAGCACATCAACAAGTCGGGCTGGGAGTACGGGGACGAGTTCGCGTTCGGACTCGATCTCGTTCTCGACGGACTCGAGAGGCTAAGGGACAAACCCAGCTAGCAGAACGGGCAACTGAAGTAAACCTTATGAACCCGCGTTGTCTATGGAGGCGGGCGATCCTCTTTCGGTCGCAACATCGACGAGTCGTGCGATCAACGGCCCAAGAACCGCAAGCAGGAGAACGTAAGCGGCCGCTAGAGGTCCAAGATCGGTTTCCAACCCCGCGGCAACTCCAAGACCGGCCAACGCTATCGAGAACTCGCCTCTCGCCATCAACACCGTCCCCATGCGAATGCCCTCCGGCCTTCCGAGTCCGTGCCGCCTAGCACTCAGCAAGCCAGTTGCGAGCTTGGTGATGGCCGTGACTGCGGCGAGCAAGAGCGCGGGTCTGAGGACTGGAACGATCGAGGACGGATCGACCGTGAGCCCGAAAAACCCGAAGAACAATGCCGCGAACAGATCCCTCAGCGGACTCAGCAATGCTTGAGCGCTCTTGGCGGCGGGTCCGGCCAGCACGATCCCGACCACAAGCGCTCCCACGGCCGCGGACACCTGCACTCGCTCCGCGATGCCCGCTACGGCGAGAGTGAGCCCGACGATCGTCAATAGCAGAGCCTCATCCGACCTGCTGAACAGCAGACGACTTAGACCGACGTCGACTCGGGTCGCGAGGAGCAGGATCACCCCGACCCCTGCAACAGCCAGTACCGCTGAGATGAGTCCGCTCCAGTCGGTTCCACCGATCAGGAGCCCCGCGATGATCGGGAGGAAGAGCGCCATGGTCAGGTCTTCCATCACCAGTGCCGACAAGATGAGCGGTCGCTCTGGCCTGCTCGGAGGGGCATCCTGGAGCAGCTTCGCGATGACGCCCGAGGACGACACGTAACAGATTCCGCCGAGCAGAACTGCGGCCAGCAGCCCCCATCCCAACAACAATCCCCCAAGAAGTCCCGGCGTGAAGTTGAGCGCGATGTCCAGTACTCCAGTTGGTGCTTCTCGGCGCAGGGTCGAGACGAGCTCGGAAGCCGAATACTCGAGACCGAGCATGAAAAGAAGCAGGATCAAGCCGATCTCAGCCCCGACGCCGATGAACTCAGCCGTCGTAACGAGAGGAAGGATGCCTCCTTTGCCGAAAGCCAGGCCGGCCAGCAGATACAGAGGGATAGCGGGGATGCCGAAGCGTCCCGCGACGCGAGCCAGGATAGCGAGACCGATGACCACCGCACCGAGCTCAATCAGGATGTCGGCTGAATGCACGATGGCCCTTCTACCCCGCCCGGCTCTCTGGCCTTAACTATGCCAGAGAGCTCTTTCGGTGCTACTCCTCCTTGTTTTCATCCTCGCTGGGATCCCAGGTGAGTTCCCTGTCACTGATGTCGGGATACATGGCCCCGCACTTGCTGCAGTTGAGGCGTCCCTCGACGATTGGTTCCCCACACTTCGGACATGACTCGATGGTCATCCGTTTTCCTTTCGGTGATTACGGAGGCGGAAGGACTCCGCGCTCGCGAAGCGCCGTCGCGAAGCTCTCTGGAACCGTGACTCGCCAGCCGGAGCGCGCAAGCTCGGCGCGAGAGAGCTCGATACTTTCCTCGTAGCCCGAGTAACTGAAGCGAAAGACCCAGGTCGACCCCTGGTCGTAGATCTGCTCGACTGCAGTCTCGGAGTTCGCCTCAGCCGTGATGAGACCCATCCATGCCTCGCTTTCTCCTGCCGCGACATCGACGTTGGCGTTGAAGGCGGTGGGGTTGTCGATCACGATCGTTTCGACAAATCGTTCGCCTGAACAACCCGCGCAAAGCAGCGCCACCAGCAGCGCCGACAACCCCACCCAAACCTTCTTCACATGCGGCCCCTAACCTTCGGACTGCCCCTCGACAGCCTTGCGATTGGCCGCCTTCTTCGCTTCTCGGCGGGCCTTGCTCTCAATTCCCATGGCTGTTTCTTGATCGGGTTGACGTACGACCCAAACGAGGAACGCAGCGATTCCTATAAGTGCCACAATGCCGATGGCGGTACCCATCCGGCCTCCTTGGTTTGTGCATGGCGCGCCGGTTATCCGGCGGTGCACTAGATGAACGAAAAAGAAAGAGTTGCTACGCCGGTGAAGGCGGAGGAGCGCGACAGCCTCGTATGCCGACTGCCACAACCAGCCGGCGGCGAGAGGGGGGATCGATCAGATCGAAGGCTCGACGGTGTAGTCCTCCCACCGCAATGAGCAAGAGACACACCATCCAGAACACGGGAACGAGATCGCGCACCGCCCTGGCGGAGTCCCGTTCTCGGAGGTCGACCGCGTCGATCGTAGGTGCGAGGGCTCGACCGATCAGCAGCCCGCTCTGCCCGTCTGTGCGCCGCGAATCGTCGTTTCCCCATGGACGCGGAGCAAAAACGACCACAACGGCAAGGACCAGAGCGGCGTATCCGAAACCGGATCGTCTCATCAACAACACAGTACTTCTAGCCGGGGCCCTCGAGACAACGGGGTTCTAGTGATGGCTACGCTTGTACGCGTTCTCCGGAGGCCGCTGCGGTCTCGATTGCGGCGATTACCTCGAGGCGCCGGACTGCGTCGGCGAAGTCCGGCGCGCTGTGAGTCCCGTTGTCGATGTCTGCCGCGAACGCTGCGTAGGTACGCCCGACGTTGAATGCGGGTGTTCCTTCAAGGCTGGTGAGCTCGGGCCATTTCGCTATCAGCTCCGCCGGGACGGCAAGCTTCTCTAGCTCGTTCCGATCGCGTGATCCCGCGACGATCAAGGGAAAGATCCCGGGGTAGGGGGCGGCAGCAGTGAGCCGGAGGGTTCCGTCGGTTCCGTTGATCTCCCACAGGAAGCCGGTACCCCCGTCCACAAACTCGCGGATGTGGACGCTGGCGGTAGCGCCAGAGGTCAGGGTCCCGATCACCGCGATCTGGTCCGGAGCGGTTTTCACAACCTGCTCGCCGGTCTCTTCGATAGTGATCAACGGTCTGCGAAGGTCCGAAACAGCCGATAGGTCGGCGAACTCGCCCAGGACAAAGTTGAGGGTGTCGAGGCTGTGCCCCACAGCGATCGTCAACACGTTGGCGCCGCTCGTCTGGTCGAGCATGTACGCGTTCGCCTGGACCACACTGTCGCCGGGGACGGACAGCCCTACCATCGTCGTTGACAGGACCTCGCCCACGTAGCCGTTCTTCAGCAGCTCTTGAAGGAACCCGACCGCCGGTGCTTGGCGGCCCTGCAGCCCTACGACCGTTCGCGAACCCTGGTCGCCGGCAAACGCTGCCATCGCGCGCGCGTCCTCGAGGTCACGCCCAAGTGGCCACTCGCAGTAGACAGCTTTGCCGGCGGCAAGCGCGGCAGTGACGAGCTCCCGGTGGCGCGGCACCTTTACCGTCACAGCGACCACGTCGATGTCTGGTTGGGTCACCAACTGCTCGTGGTCTGAGAACACCGCTCTGACCCCGAACACTTCGCCTGCTGCGCGCGCAGATTCCTCGGTGTGCGCACTCAGTGCTCGGATCTCGTAGTTAGGCAGCGCGCGCAGTGCTGGGATGTGGGCGGCAGCGGCCCAGCCCCGCACGGGGCTGACCCCGATTATCCCGATGCCAAGCGGCGATCCAGGCATCGTTAGAAGCCGAGGACCTCATCAACGAAGACGACGGTGATGCGGCCGGGCACGATCTCACGGTTGATGATGAGGACCTTGTTCACCGCGCTGTTGATGCCATACGCGGCGTAGGCGCGCGCATCTTCGAGCGGTAGGGCATATTCCTCAACGCGGCGGAGGCCCTCCTCGAGGTCCGACACGATCTTCTGCGTTCCCACGACGAGGATGACCCGACCTGCGCCCGAGGCGTACGGCCCTAGCTGGCTGCCGCTCATCGAAGCCGTGATCAGCGATCCTGTTTCGGTAACGGCGTGCACGCTGCCAAGCATGAAAGCCGGTGCCGCCCCCAGGCGACGGATCTCGTCGGCCTGGGTCGCCCGGTCCATGCTGAAGGTCCGCGTGCGGACGTCCTCATAGCCACCGGCCTTTTCGATCTCGTCGGTGATGCCGGCTGCGTCGAGCGACTCCGAGGCGCCGTGATGAACCTCGGAGCCCTCGGGGATGAGATCGAGAACGATCCGCCTGGCCTCCGCGGCATCCGCGGCGCGGAGCGCGCCGATCCCATTGGCTTCGAGCGCGGTGGCGGCCCGCTCCACACTGGCCTCGTCCGCCACTTCCCCGAATCTGCTTCTGACCGACTGATCGAGGTCCTGAAGTCCCATCGAAAACTCCCTTCTCACGCCCGGTTCGGGCCGTATGCTTGCAAGTGCAAACACATTGTGAAGGGATGTTATTGCATATGCAAATAGATTCTGGAACCGACGCCGCAGGGCTGCTCGACGGGCTGGTGGTCGCCGAGCTGCCTGAGGGGCGCGGATTGGCCGCCTGGGTCGCGCTGCTGCAGGCGCACGCCACGCTCATGCGCCGGCTCGAATCCGACCTCGA